>CABQAA010000155.1 GCA_902461995.1 uncultured Oscillospiraceae bacterium
CAAGATGAACGGGATTCGCCCGCCGTTGACAAGTGCGCCTGTTCCTGCTTATGTGGCAGACAAGAGGGCAAAAGCAACGAGTGCTTTCGCCCTCACATAGTATGGTTTCTCCTTGTATCTGCCCATATCGTTTTATATCACCATAGGAAATATGGACACTATTTGGGCACCAAAGCATTAAAAATCATTGTTGCTTTAGGTGTCTTAATATGCGGAAAAGTGCGTATTTGCAAGGATTTGCACAGTTCAAGACTTTTTGACGGCACCCTATCAAATACTATTTTTTATCACGCACACAGGTAGGGGGTTCATCGGACTCATTTTGCATTATGAAATACGCTGTGTTCATTGCTGGCCGCGATGTATGGTGTCACTATCGGCGGAGGCGACAGAAGTTAGGTCTCGACTGTCAGGGTGCTGCCCTGGGGGGAACGGCGGACGACGATTTGTTTGTCGATCCGTGCTTTGAGTTCGTCCACATGGGAGATGATGCCGACGAGACGATCGGCCCCGGCCAGGGACTGCAGAGTGCGTACGGCGGTGTCAAGGGATTCCGCGTCGAGAGAACCGAACCCTTCGTCCACAAACAAGGTCTCGATCACCACCCCGCCGCTGCGGCGCTGCACCACGTCGGACAATCCGAGCGCCAGGGACAGAGACGCCTTGAATCCCTCGCCGCCCGACAGGGTGCTGACATGCCGTTCCTTGCCGGTGTATTCATCGATGACGCCGAGTTCGAGGCCCCGGTCGCTTAAGCGTTCGTCGTCTTCATGCCGGACCAATTGATAACGGCCGCTTGTCATGCCGGACAAGCGCCGGTTCGCCTCGCCCAGTATTTCATCGAAGTACACGGCCTGCACAGCCGTTTCAAAGGCGATCCGCTTTTTCCCGACCATCCGGCCGTTGGCCACGTCGGCCAGCTCCCGCAGGGAGAGATACTCCCGCTCAATGGTTTCGTGTTCGCGCAGCTTGTCCTGCAGTTCTTTGAGAGTGCGGTGGTTCTGGTCCTTTCGGGAGGTAAGCGTGGCCGCCTGGCTGCGCAGGCTGTCGATATCGGCGCTAAGGGCGGCTCCCCGTGCCTCCAGAATCTCCTGATCCTCCGGCTGGTCAGACGTTCCGGCCGTTTCGGCGGCTAGGCGGACCACATCGGCCTCGGCGGCATGGAGTGCGGCGGCGTGGGTTTCCAGCGTGTTCCGCCGGACCTGCTGCTCCTGTGAGTCGAGCACGGCCGCCTGCCTTTCGGCGTCGTTCGAGAACCCCTGTTCCGACAGCGCCAGTTTGTAGGCGCTGTCCCGTTCGGCCGCTTCTGCGGACAGGGCTTTAACGGCCTCGGCCGTCTCGTCCCGGGCGGCGGCGCACCGTTCCCGCTGCAAAAGGAGTTCGTCGCGCTGCCGGGCGATCGTGTCTATTTCACCGGTCAGGCGCCGGGCGACGGCCTGTTTGTCCGCGAGAGCGGCGTTCAGGGCCTGGATGGTGGGAAGCTCGGACGGAATATCGGCCAGGCTGGCCGCCTCGCCCGTTTTGGCGGAGGCGAGGGCAGCCAGCAGTTCCCGTTCCTTGGCATCCCGCGCTTTTTCCGCCTGTGCCGCCTCTTCCTGCCGGGCGGTCAGTTCATCTATGACCGCGGGCAGTGCCTCCCGCTCCGCCAACCGCTGCTCGTCCCGTGCCACCGTCTCCGCGAGTGAGCGGATGAGAGCGCGGCCTTCCTCCAGGGCAGCGGCCAGAAGCGATTCCACTTCCTCCGGTTGCGGATCGAACCCCGCCGATTCCAGACGGGCGGTGAACACCCGTCGTTTTTCTTCGGTTACGGCGTTCATCCGGCCGGCTTCGTCGCTGATCTGCCGGTAGCGGACCTCCAGCTCGTCCCGCCGCGCCTTCGCAGCCTCCAGATCCGCCTCGGTGGGCGTATCCACGGCCCTCGACGCGGGGGCGGGATGATGCGTTGAGCCGCACACCGGACAGGGATCTCCCTCGTTCAGAGAAGCGGCCAGAACTCCCGCCTGGGCGGCGAAAAACCGCCGCTCCAGATGCAGATGCTGCTGCGCCGCCTTCTCAAAAGCCGCGGCAGCACTCTTCCAGGTTTCCCGCGTCTCCATAAGAGCGGCACTCTCCCGGCGGAGTTCCTCAGAAAGAACCTCCAGTGCCGCGAGCTCATCCTGACGGCGCAGGGCTTCCGCATGGGCCGCCCGGTCCTGCTGCAGCTGCAGCGGCGTGTTTGCAAGAGCCTGATAAGTGCTCTGTATCTCCGCAAGCGAAGCGGAGACAGCGTCGGCCTGCTGTTTGGCGGCTTCTCGGTCAAGGCGTAGGGCCTCCATCGCATTTTCCGCCCGGATACGGTCTTGCCGGTGGCCCTCCAGCCGTTCATACACCGGCAGCAGCCCCGACAGGCGGGTGATTTCCGCCTCTGTCTGACGGAGGTGCGCGGTCTTTTCGGGCAGCGCATCGAGTTCCGGTATGATCTGGGCCAAAGCAGCATCCGCCTGTTCATAGTCCCGTTCCCACTGCGCGGCAGCGGTCTCTTTTTCGTGCAATTGACGGAGAATGGTCTGCCAAAGGGTGCGCGGCTCGGACAGCTCGGCCGCCCGGGCGGCCTCGGCCAGGGATCGGCGGAGCTGTTCCATGGAAGGGACGCGGCTTTGAAGCGCGGCGAGTTCCTCCCTCCGGACTTGCAGCTGATGCCGTTTCTCTGCCTGTTCACGCGCGCGTTCCAATGCGGCTGTAGTCAGCCGGAGTTCCTCATCCAGACGGCGGAGTTCCAAATTTAAGGTATCGATCCGGGATTCGTCATCCCGGTTCTGACTGTCGAGCAGACCGCACAGAGCTCCCGCGGCGTAGAAACTGTCATCTCCCGCGGCGGCATCCCGGGCCTCGGCCAGGGGGGACCCCTCCTCTGCCAGGATACGGCGGCAGTTGTCTTCCACGTGAGCGCGGGCGGCAAACATTTCGCCGCCCTTTTGTTTAGCCTGGTCCAGCAGGTCGAGCTGAAAGCGCTGCAGGATTCCGGTGCCGAAAATGCGCCGCAGGATTTCTCCCCGGGATTTGCTGTCTGCCAGCAGCAGGCGGAGGAATTCCCCCTGCGCCAGCATGCAGAGCTGTTTGAACTGGGGATAGTCAAAGCGCAGCAGAGACACGATCTCCGCTGTTACCTCTACCGCTTTCGTGACGCAGCGGCCGTCGGATTTATATAGTTCGGCTTCGGCCGCCTGATGCATCAGTCCCTCGCCCCGTTTTTTGGGACGGCTCTGTTCCGGACGGCGCGTGACGGTATAGGTCTCCCCTCGGTGGGAGAAGGTCAGCGTGACCTCAGTGCGGAGATCGGGCGAGGCGAAGTCGCTGCGCAGGCCGCTCCCTTTCCGGTTTTCGCCGCTGGTCTCTCCGAACAGCGCATAGGAGATGCCGTCGAACAGGGTGGTCTTTCCGGCACCCGTGTCCCCGGTGATGAGAAACAGACCCGAGGGGCCGAGCCTTTCAAAATCCACCTCGCAGCGGCCCGCATAGGGGCCGAAGGCGCATAATTCCAGCCGCAGCGGCTTCATATTTTCGGTCCCCTCCGTGTATCAAAAAGTATTGACGGGCATTTCCGATCTTCATATCCCGCCGGTTTCCAGCATCGGATAAACACACGGCGCAGAAGCAGGGCGCGTGGGGCGTGCTGCAGTTGATACCCGATGCAGAGGAGTGATTCATCCGCCCAGGATACCCAGTACAGCCATCATCCAGAATCCGGTGAGGAACCCGTAGGTGGCGCCGTGCCCGTGCCCGCCCGCCTGGGATTCGGGGATGAGCTCTTCCACTACGATAAACACCATGGCACCCGCGGCGATGCTCAGCAGAACCGGCATCACTACACCGCCCAGGGTGTTGAGGGCAGAGGTCAGGACAATGCCGAGCAGAGCGGAGAGCGGCTCAGCCAGACTGGCCCAGAATCCCCACCATATGCATCGTTTAGGGGCGGAGCCGCTCTGTCGCAGGGGCAGGACGACCGCCATGCCCTCGGGAAAATTCTGCAGCGCCAACCCCAGGCCGAACACGATCGCCGCCGTCCAGGTCATACCCGCGTCCGCCATGGCTGCAGCGATGACGACGCCCAGCGCCAGGCCTTCCGGAATATTGTGAAGGGCCACGGCCAGCACCAGCAGCATGGGACGGGACAGGTGGCTCGGGCTGCCCTCCGGCGCATCTTCATCCATATGCTGGTGGGGAACCAGTTTATCCAATCCCAGCATCCCCGCGCAGCCGAGCAGGAAGCCGAGCGTGACGACCAGCGTGCCTTTGAAGTCGTGGCCCGCATCCCCAAAGGCGGGCACGATGAGGGACCAAACCGACGCCGCGATCATGATCCCAGCGGCAAAGCCCAGAAGAGCGCCCTGGCGTTTGGCAGAACCCAGGCCGATCCGGGCCGCCATTAGGGATCCGCCGAAGGTGGCGGCCCAGGGCAGCAGCATCAGTATCGCAAACAAATCCCAACGCATGGGCGATTCTCCTTTATTCGGATGGTTTGATGCGTTCGGCGCAGAGCGCCTCGATATCCGGCCAGATCTCCTGGGCGTTGCGGTATCCCATGTCCCTCACCCGATCGAGCGCGGCCCGGTCTTTTTCGAACCGGCCGATTTCGAGCGGTTCGGAGGGGGCGATCACCAGCGCCCGTCCCTCCTGCTCGAGGGTTTTGAGATAGGAACGCGTACCGTTATAGACCTCATGACGCCGGTCGAGCGTTTCGATCATGCGGGGATATTCCCGCAGCCGGCGGCGGTACAGATGCCGGAATTTTTCCGGCCCTTTGATATAGGTGCGGTCTCTGGTGAGCACGACAATCACCTTGTCGCAGCCGTCCTCCAGGGCGCGCCGGACCGGAATGGGATCGGACGTACCCCCGTCGAGATACAATCCCCCCTGAAAACGCACCATCGGCGAAAAGAGGGGGATCGCGGCCGATGCACGCAGGATTTTGCATTCACTGCCGATGTCGGGCTGTTTGCCGAAGTAGACCGGCTTTCCGGTGCGCACATCGGTTACTCCCGCGACAAACTCACAGGGAGAAGCCAGAAACGCCCGGTAATCGAACGGATCGAGGTGCTTGGGCACAATATCGAAAATGAAATCCATGCCGAACACCGATCCGGTTTTCAAATAATTGTGCAGGCTGATATAGCGCTTGTCCTCGAGATAGTTGACATCTACGCGATAGGAGCGGCCTTTTTGCCCGGATACATAGTTGATCCCGTTGCCGGCCCCGGCCGATACGCCGATGACGTAATCCGCGAGGAACGCCTTGTCCATCAAAAAGTCTAGCACCCCAACCGTATACAGGCCGCGCATGCCGCCGCCTTCCAGTACCAATCCGATTTTCAAGCTCTTCATCCTTTCTGTCAGAGGCGCGTAGGCCCGGTTATCAGTATGCCCAATCGCGGGGCGTCAAATCACCAAAGGGCTGGATCCAGACGTCCGCCGCGCCGCTTCCGGCGGCGTGAAGGCTGGACGAATCCGGCCGGTATATCGCCGGCGAAAAAGCCTGAGCATGTTTAAATCCAGTATACCACAATTTGGAAGCACGGGCAATGGCCATTCCGGCTGGCCGGAGCAGGAGCCGGACGAAAAAGGAGCCGCGAGATTCTGTCCCGCGGCTCCTAC
>CABQAA010000156.1 GCA_902461995.1 uncultured Oscillospiraceae bacterium
AAATTTATCGGCACGGTCATGGATTTGCTTCTGCCGTGGATCCTCTCGTATCTGATCGACGATGTAGTCCCGCTCGAAAGCATTCCGCTGATCCTTCTTTGGGGCGGCGCCATGGTGCTCTGCGCGGCGGTGGCGCTTGTTACCAACATCGTAGCCAATCGGATGGCGTCCTGGGTAGCACAGCACACCACCGAGGCGCTGCGCCACGACCTGTTTTCAAAAATCTCGTATCTCTCCTGCGGACAGATCGACGATTTTTCGCTCCCTTCTCTGGAATCCCGGCTGACTTCGGATACCTACAACGTCCATCAAATGATCGGCATGATGCAGCGGTTGGGGGTACGAGCGCCTATTCTGCTGATCGGCGGCATCTGCATCACCCTGATGCTCGAGCCGGTCCTCTCTCTTGTTTTGATCGCGGTTCTCCCCCTTATCGCCCTAGTGGTGTATGGTGTTTCAAAGAAAGGCATTCCCCTTTACACGAAGTTGCAGCATGGGGTGGACGCTATGGTGCGGACGGTGCGGGAAAATATCACCGGCATCCGGGTGATCAAAGCCCTTTCCAAAACGGAATACGAAAAAGACCGCTTCTCCTCCGTCAATGCGGAGGTGGTGCGTCGGGAGAAAAAGGCCGGGATCACGATGGCCCTGACCAATCCCCTGATGAATCTCTTTTTGAATGTGGGACTGACCGTCGTCATCATCGTCGGGGCGTTCCGCGTAAACGGCGGATTGACCCAGCCGGGCAAAATTCTGGCGTTTCTGACCTATTTCACCATCATCCTCAACGCCATGCTCTCCATCACCCGGATGTTCGTCATGCTGTCAAAGGGCAGCGCTTCGGCCGACCGGATCCGGGAAGTACTGGACACGTCGGAGGATCTGACGGTGTCGGAATCAGCCAGCGTCGATGCCGACACGCATGTGTCTTTTTCTCATGTCCGCTTTTCCTATCAGAAAAAAGAAGATAATCTGCAGGACATCTCCTTTGAACTCAAACAGGGGGAAAGCCTCGGCATCATCGGCGCCACGGGATGCGGCAAAAGCACTATTGTGTCGCTGCTCATGCGGCTGTACGATGCCGACGCAGGGGATATCCGGATAAACGGGCGGCCGGTTCAGTCGATTCCGCCGGAAACGCTGCACACGGCATTCGGCGTGGTGTTTCAGAACGATATCCTGTTCGCCGACACCATCGAGGAAAACATCGATTTCGGGCGGGGGCTTCCTCACGAGCAGATCGAAAAAGCGGCGGAATGCGCCCAGGCAATGGAATTTATCCGCTCGCTTCCGGACGGTTTCGGACATAAGCTGACAGCCAAGGGCACCAATTTGAGCGGCGGTCAGAAGCAGCGGCTGCTCATTGCACGCGCTCTGGCTGGACGGCCCGAGATCCTGATTCTCGACGATTCCTCGAGCGCTCTGGATTACAAGACCGATTCCCTGCTGCGGCAGGCCCTGGCAAGGGAATACCGGGACACCACGACCATCATCATCGCCCAGCGGATCAGCTCGATCCGGCACGCGGATCATATTCTGGTGCTTGAAGACGGGCGGGAACTCGGCTACGGCACTCATGAGGAACTGATGGACTCCTGTGAACTGTACCGGGACATCAGCCGCTCGCAGATGGGAGGTGGCCAAGTTGCCTAAGGGTCCGCGGGGGATCCCCGAAAAACCACAGGATCGGAAAAAGGTGCTGCTGCGCCTCTGGGGTTATCTGTACCGCTATAAATGGATGGTATGCGCGGCACTGCTTCTGACGGTTTCCAGCAATCTGCTTGCGCTGGTGGGGCCCACCCTGTCGGGACGCGCCATCGACGCCATCGGCGTCACGCCCGGCGGAGTCAATTTCCCCGTGGTATTTGCATATTGCGGTCTGATGATCGCGTTTTATGTCCTCTCTTCCCTGCTATCTTATATCCTGTCCGTGCTCATGATCCGGCTGAGCCAGAAGGTGATCTTTCAGATGCGGGAGGATGTGTTCCGCCGTCTGGTCGAGCTGCCGGTCCGGTATTTTGACGGCCATCAGACCGGTGATATTATCAGCCGCATCTCCTACGATATCGATACGGTCAATGCGTCTTTGTCCAACGATCTGCTGCAGGTCGCCACCAGCATCATCACAGTGGTGGGATCTCTGATCATGATGCTCACAATCTCGCCGGTTCTGGTTCTGGTTTTTGCCGTCACCATCCCCATATCCATCCTGTTCACCCGGTATATGACCCGCAAGGTGCGCCCGCTCTTTCGCAAGCGGTCGCTCAAACTGGGGGAACTGAACGGCTTTGTGGAAGAAATCATTACCGGACAGAAAACGACCAAAGCCTATCATCAGGAACAGACCATGATCGGCCGGTTCGACGTCAAAAACAAGGAAGCGGTCGACGCCTACTACAACGCCGATTATTTCGGCAGCATGACCGGGCCTTCCGTGAATTTTATCAACAATTTGTCCCTGGCGCTGATCAGCATGTTCGGGGCGATTCTGTTCCTGTTCGGCAAGCTCGGACTCGGTGCCCTCTCCTCTTTTGTTCTCTACTCCCGGAAGTTTTCGGGGCCGATCAATGAAATCGCCAACATCATCAGCGAGCTGCAGTCGGCCTGCGCAGCCGCGGAGCGGGTTTTCCGCCTCATCGACGAGGCGCCCGAACCGGAGGACATACCTGGCTCTCTCCCGCTCAGTCACGTACAGGGCGAAGTGAAGATGGAACACGTCCGGTTCGGATACCGGCCCGACAAAACGGTCATCCACGATCTCTGTCTGCGGGCAGAGCCCGGGCATCTGGTTGCGATCGTAGGCCCGACCGGGGCGGGCAAAACCACCATCATCAACTTACTCATGCGGTTCTATGATCCGGACGCGGGCTGTATCCGGCTGGACGGTCATCCCATCCTGCAGGTGACCCGGAAGAGCCTGCGGCTGGCCTATGCGATGGTTCTGCAGGATACCTGGCTCTTTAACGGCACCATCTTCGACAACATCGCCTACGGCAAAAAGGATGCCACAATGGAAGAGGTAATGGTGGTGGCCAAGGCAGCCAAGATCCATTCCTACATTTCCCGTCTGCCCGAGGGGTATCGCACCATCCTCAACGAAGACGGTATGAACATCTCCCAGGGGCAGAAACAGCTCCTCACCATTGCCAGGGCCATGCTGCTCGACGCCAATATGCTCATCCTCGACGAGGCCACCTCCAACGTAGATACCCGGACCGAAATGCAGATTCAAGAAGCCATGCGGAACCTCATGCAGGGCAAGACCTGCTTCGTGATTGCCCACCGCCTCTCCACCATTCAGAATGCGGACACCATTCTGGTGGTGCGGGACGGGGACATCGTTGAGCAGGGATGCCACCGCACCTTGATGGAGCAGGGCGGCATTTATGCCGGACTCTATCAGTCGCAGTTTCAGTGAAGGCAAAAGCAGCGGCGCCCATTCGGGTGCTGCTGCTTTTTAGTCAGGAAGGTCACACCAGACCGATGCGGTCCCAGGCAAACAGGGCGCCGGGATCCGCCTTGGCGGTGTTGTATTCGCTGTGGCCCAGGATATGCGTACGGTCCCGCTCGATGGCGGGATACCGGTACAGAATGTCGTCGAGAAGCAGATTCAAAGAGGCGTACTGGGCATCGGTAAAGCCGATCCACTCCGGGCGGAGCGACGCATAGCGCTCGGAGGAGATGTACTGACGCATCTCCTCTTCCGTCCCGATCCCGAGCAGTTCGATCCCGATGGCGTATTGATTCATCCGGTTGGTATAGCGTCCATCCCCCCGCCAGGTCCCCTTACCGGCATGCCAGGCGGCCCGCTTCTCCGGTATCAGACGATGGATGACGCCTTTCCGGTCGATGATATAATGGGTGGACACGCCTCCATCCAGCAGGGTACCGCGGCAGCTCTCCATGTCATAAGGATCGGCGGGATTGGTCAGCAGCGCGCTCATAAAATGGAGCACGACATGCGAAACGGCTTCTTCCCTCTCATTCGAATACTCTTCAATCGGCAAAAGCTCATCCAAAATAACCGGAGCCGGCGGACGATAGGCCGTCGTTGTGTCGGACGATTCGAAAACGGATTCCGCAGAGCCGGTATCGGATCCGTTTGGCAGACGCCCCCCCCGGCCGCAGCCGGCAAACAAGATGAGTGCGGCCATCAGATAGCAAACCGACAGGTGACGCAAGTTCATCGTTTCACTCCCCTTCGGGTTGATGAACTCAGTATACCATGCGAAGCGGGGCTATGACAATGCGGTAAATTTGGATAGACGATATCCCCCCACTGCAACGGCGGATGGACCGCGTGTCAAACCTTCTCCAGGTACTCTTTCGCCGCGTAATAGGTGCCGCCTTCAAAACGGACTTTGACCCATGTGTAGCCGTTGCCAGCACTTTCCCAGCCGTCCACCACGTCGACCAGAGTGCCCTTCTGCCATTTACCCGCTCGGGTGGAGGTATCCCCCGCCGTGGCCGGATAAGTCGTGTGATAATACAGGTTTGCTGTGGTGCGGTACTGGGACGTGGTCTCCTCGGTCATATCCACACTGTTTTCGTCGATCCACTGGATCAATTTGTCGCGGCTGACGTATTTGCCCATGATGTCGATGACCCCTTTCAATTTTGTGTCCACATCTTTCCGGAAATCGTCCATGTTCCGGCCGAATTTCGGAAACCAATGCAATGGGTCGCCATGATTGCTGGCGATTCCCGCCCGATAGCCTTCTACATGGCTGGTGATATCTGCTGCTGTGAATCCATACTGACGGCACAGCATCACGCACAGATCGGTCGCGTTTTCCCATATCCGGTCGAAGTAGACCCGGTTGGTTTCCCAATCCTTTGGTTCACAGATTTCAAAGCCGATGTGGGTGTTGTTGGCGCTTCTGCCGGTCACGGGATGCTGCCCCGCATGCCAGCCACGCATGGCCCATGGCAGAGTCTGCATCACGATGCTGTCATCCACAAAGGCGTGCACGCATTTTTCCACCCCCGGTTTATTCCAGCGGGTGTACCAATCCAGCGCCATCACGCCCGGCGTAGCCGTCACGTGTACCATAATCCCCTGCATACTGTGTTTCCGATTTTGCTTGTAACAATCGTTCTCGGTCATCATCCTGACGATGAGGTCCATTTTCGTTTCTCCCTTCCGCTGTTGGTCTTGGTTCTTCCGCCAAAAACACCCATTCGCTTTCTGTGAGAAGGCGGATGGGTGTCTCGTGATTCGTCAGCAGTTTCCCGGGCAGTCCTTTCTGCCGCAGTTTCTGTCAAAACTGGGGTTGCAGGCATAGAAATTCTTGCTATTCAGGTGATCGGTCGCGATCCGAAGTCCCTCGCCGAAACGCTGATAGTGGATGATCTCCCGTGCCCGCAGGAATTTCAGCGGATCCCGGACATCGGGATCGTCGATCAGCCGGAGCAGGTTATCATAGGTGGTGCGGGCCTTCTGCTCGGCCGCCAAATTTTCGTGCAGATCGGTGAGTACATCTCCCTTGGACGCAATGTAGGAGGCTGTCCAGGGAACGCCGGAGGCCGCAATAGGGTATACCCCGGTGGTATGATCCACAAAATACGTGTCAAATCCGGATGCCTTGATCTGCTCTTCG
>CABQAA010000157.1 GCA_902461995.1 uncultured Oscillospiraceae bacterium
AGAATCCGTTTTCAGGGATTCTCGGTGTTTTCGGAGGATTCTTCGGAAGGATCGGACGCGCCCAGGGCCGCAGCGGCGAACAGGGTAACGGTCGAGCGGGTGAGGTCCTCCGCCTGCTGCCAGTCCATAGCCGCAATGTTCAGCTGTTCCATCTTGTCATGCAGGGCTTTTGCCTCGGCCGAAATGGATACGGCCTCGCTGAGAAGTTCTCTGGCGGCCCGGCGATTGAAGGAGAGAAGCTGCCGCTTCAAACGCAGCTTCTCCGCGTCGGTGAACCGGGCGGCGTGAATGCGGCGGTAAACAGGAAAATCCGCCTTGTGCCAGGGATTCGAAGTGGTGAAGCCCAGTCCCAGAGAGGGGATAATCAGGTGCTCGATCTTATCATAGGGCGCGAGCGGACAGGCGCAGGTGATGATATCCAGCCCCGCAGCCAGCGCGCGCTGACGCAGTTCGGCAAAGAAAAGGCGGGAAGCCGCGCCGTAATCGTCCTCAAACGCGTAGATGCGGGGACAGAGGGCCTGCAGCGTCTCGTGGAAGGTGATGAGGCCGTCGGGGGTGATGGCGCTGAGAAAACGGCGCTTTTCCCGTCCGGCCGTTTCCGATGGTCCCCCGAATTCCCGGGTGGCGATGCGGGTTGCGCAGCGAATGGCCTTGGCATCGTCCGTACATTCTGCGGCAATGCGGGCGCTGTCCCCGATCAGAGAGGCGGCAGCACTCAAAAACTTGCGGCAGCGGACGTGCATGGCCTTGTTCGCGTCGGTTGCCGCGATGACAGCCGGAGCCTGGCGGTGAAGCAGGGCGGCATCCATGCAGCCGCCCAGATGGATGATCTGCTCCACGGCACCCCAATAGGATGGCTCGATGACATGGGGAGAGGTGCCGTCCAGAATGCACATTTTCAGGGCGGGGAAGATCACACCGTCGAGCGAGTTCGGATCGGAAGAACAGCAGATCACCTCGGCCTCCTGCCCCATGTCATTCAGTTTATCCAGTACGGCATGCATCAGAGAGGACTTTCCCGTGCCGGGTCCGCTTTTGATGATGTATGCCTGCCAGCCATCTCTGGCGTCATACAGGTCGTCTATGTATCCCACAAATCCTCCGGGCGTATTGGCCCCTAAAAAGAAACGGACAGGCGCGTGAAAACCCGACATGGTCATCCCTCCAGCGTTATGTTCGGCAGGCGGCCGCGGCGGCCGCGGCTCTGCCCCTACTGACATGGTATTCCAAAGAGGGAAATGGGTGACAAGAACCTAGGGAAGGATTGCCTCAAATGGACAAAACAGCATGTTTTCACAACCAAAAAAGCAGAAACAGGCCATTGCATGGCCGAAGAGGGTATGCTAGAATGAACACAAGCAAGACGGGGCCCGTCTCGCTGCTTAAAATTTGTATAAACGGAGGGAAATCCTATGGAGATGCCCAAACCCATGAAGGGCTGGAACACCTGGAACACGTTTGGCGCCAATATCAACGACGCGCTCATTCGGGAGTCCGCCGAGGCGATTGCTAAAAGCGGTCTCAAGGACGCGGGATACGAGTATATCGTCATCGACGACTGCTGGTCGCTCAAGGACCGGGACGCGGAGGGCCGTCTGGTCGCCGACCCGGCCAAATTCCCCCACGGCATGAAGGCCCTGGCCGATTACATACACAGCCTCGGCTTCAAGTTCGGTATGTATTCCTGTGTGGGTACCAAAACATGCGCAGGGTATCCGGGCAGCTTCGGCCATGAGTTCCAGGATGCGCAGACATTTGCCGACTGGGGTGTGGATTTCCTCAAATACGATTACTGCTACAAGCCGGCGGTCATCGACGGCCGCCTGCTCTATAACCGGATGGGCATGGCGCTGAAGGCCACCGGCCGAGATATTGTTTTCAGTGCGTGCAGCTGGGGCGTAGACGACACCGCCAAATGGATCCGTTCCACGGGCGCGGATATGTGGCGTTCGACGGGCGATATCGTCGATTCCTGGGCTTCGGTCAAATCGCTGTTCGAGCGACAGCGGGAGATCCTGCCCTATGGGGGAATCGGCTGCTTCAACGATATGGACATGCTGATCGTGGGGATGAACGGCAAGGGCAACGTGGGTGTGGGCGGCTGCACCCTCGAGGAGTACCGCACTCACTTCACCCTGTGGTGTTTCATGAGCTCCCCGCTGATGGTGGGATGCGACGTGCGGACGATGGACGACGAGGTCCGCGATATGCTGACCAATCGCGAGGTGCTGGCCATCCAGGCGGACGCCCAATGCCAGCCCTTCCCGGCCACGAAATACATGTGGGGGGACGATACCCTCGCCTGGGCCAAGCAGCTCTCCGACGGCGGCTACGCTCTCGTTTACGCCAATATGACCGACAACGACCAGCTCGTCAACACCAATTGGTGGGATCTCGGCCTGCCGCCCTCTTGCGGGTTCGCGTTCGCGGTGCGGGACGTCTGGGCCGCGCAGGATCTCGGCGTGTTCGAGGCGGACTGCCCGCTGCCGGTCAAGCCCCATGAATGCCGCCTGCTCCGCCTTTCTTTGGTTCCGTCCAAGGGAGCCAAAGCGTGAGCCTGCCGGGATGCGCCCGCTGCGGCAGGCCGCTCGACGCCTACGACATCGGCGCGCATAAAAAGCTGATCAACCGGGGTGCCGTCGATGGGTTCCTCTGTGTACCCTGTCTGGCCGCGCATTTTTCCTGTGAGGAAAGCCTCATCCGTAAGAAGATCCGGGAGTTCCAGGAGATGGGCTGCACCCTGTTCCCTCCGTTGGAGAAGACTTGACACCGCTATTCATTCCGGTATAATGGGAGGATAGACAGCGGTCGGGTTTTTAACGGGAAAGAGAGGCGCCTTGCGTGGACAAGAAACGGATTGAAGCGGCGGTGCGGGAACTGCTCGCGGCTATTGGGGAGGATCCCGATCGGGAAGGGCTTGTGGAGACACCCCGCCGGGTGGCCGAGATGTACGGCGAAGTGTTTCAGGGACTGGAGGAAGATCCCCGCCAGCATTTAAAAATTTTCAATGAGAACCAGCACGATGAGATGGTGACGGTAAGGGATATCCCCCTTTATTCCATGTGCGAGCATCATCTCCTGCCCTTTACGGGGGTGGCGCATATCGCCTATATCCCCCGGGACGGAAGGGTGATCGGGCTTTCGAAGCTGGCCCGGATCGTCAACAGTTTTGCCCGACGTCCTCAGCTGCAGGAGCGGCTGACCGCCCAGCTGGCCGATTTTCTCGAACAGGAGCTGAATCCCCAGGGCGTGGCCGTCATCATTGAGGCGGAACACCTGTGTATGACGATGCGGGGCGTGCGTGCGGCGGGTTCCCGGACCCAGACCTCTGCCCTGCGCGGACGGATGAAGGCCGATGCCCGCACCCGTACCGAGACCCTGTCCCTATTGACGGGACGCTGACGGATGCGTTTTTCGGCGGCATCCGAAAAGACTTTGGCAGGACGACACCCGGCTTGCGAGAAAGCAAGCCGGGTTTGTTTTATTTATTATAAGGAGAACATCCGCAAACGGGCTTTTCAAGGAGATGGCATTGGAAATTGTGGGCGGCGGCATGGCGGGAGGGACCTTATATAAAAGGCATCCGATTCGGGTAAACCTCTTTTAGGATGATCTTGGCCGAGTGACCCGGGTACTCCATATGGCGGCTTATCCATTTTCCAAAGGCGAAGAGAACGGGGGGATGCTACTGATAGGCAGGGCCCTACCCATTGAGAAACTGGATAAAAGAGGCCTCGTCTGCCGCAGCAGACGAGGCCTTTTTTATCGGTAACGGGTACGGGATGGTTTTTGACGAACGGGACGTCGGGATACCGCTCGTATTTTCCGGCTGCTTCCCTCCCGGATACCTTCCCGCTTCAGGACATAGGACACGGTGATGCGTAAAATGGTGAAATCCAGTTTCAAGGAGAGGTGATGAGCATAATACCGGTCATATAAAGCCTTGCGGCGCCAGGCAAGCTCATCCCTTCCACGGATCTGTGCCAGCCCAGTGATGCCCGGGCGGACCCGGTCGGCGCCGTTCCGCCGGCGGAGGGCGATCAGTTCAGTCTCGGTCAGCACGACGGGACGGGGCCCCACGAAGCTCATATCCCCTTTCAGAACATTCCAAAGCTGCGGCAGTTCGTCCAGACTGGTTTGACGGAGAAAACGACCGACCGGTGTGATATAGCGGTCGGCCTCCACCAGTTCGGCGGTGGCAACATTTTGTGGTGCGTGGCGATGCATCGTCCGGAATTTATAAAGGACAAAGGGTTTCGTGTATAATCCTGCACGTTTTTGTTTAAATATAACTCCGCCGGCTGAATCTGCGGAAATTGCCAGCATAATGAGCAGAAAAAGGGGAGATAATACCAGCAAGAGAAACGCAGAGGCAAAAATGTCAAAAAAACGTTTCCAGAACCGGGTCAACCGCCGTCCACCTCCTCTTGTTTCTCCTGTCGATTCTGTCAATAGTATGCCCGTCGGCGGCAGGCATCTGTCATTGTATTAATGGATAATCGTGAAATACTTTCCGATTATCAATAAATATGGTATGCGCCGATGCAGCTCTTATCAAAAAAAGACCGCAAATAATGATGTAGTTTGCACAAAAAACAGGGGACATGGTTATGTAAAGATGGCGTTAACTACAGACTTCAAGAGAGTTACAAAAATGAAACTTGATTTTTGTGGAAAGGGATAGTATAATGCGTTCAACAGAGCGTTGTGGGACGCTTTCTGTGATTTCGATTGCTCACTTCTTATAATAGACTGCTCAAGACGTCCCCTTCGGAGGAGGCAACATTATGCAGAAAATTGTACCGCTGTCCGGTTATGCGAACAGCGGAAGAAAACAGAAACGGGCTTTTGCGTTTGTAAAACGGTCTTTCGATATCGCGGTTTCCCTGGTGGCCCTGCTGCTCCTGTCTCCGCTTTTTGTGGTGGTTTCCATCATCGCGGCGATCGATACCAAAGGAAAACCACTCTTCATTCAGCAGCGCATGGGCAAGGACAACGTTCCCTTTATGGTTTTCAAATTCCGCACCATGAATGTGGCCGCGCCTCGTGAGGTGGCCACCCATAAACTCGAGAATCCGGATCAGTATATCTCCCGCGTGGGCGAAACGCTACGGAAGCTGAGCATTGACGAACTGCCCCAGCTGATCAATGTGCTCATCGGCAACATGAGCATCGTCGGTCCCCGTCCCGTCGTGCTGACCGAGACCGATCTGATCACTCTGCGCGGCCGCAACGGGGCCAACCGGGTCCGCCCGGGTATTACAGGCCTCGCGCAGATCAGCGGCCGCGACAACGTCACCATTGCGCAGAAGGCATGGCTCGACGGCGAATACGCCGCCAAGTGCTCGGTGTGGATGGATCTGAAGATTCTCTTCAAATCCGTCGGGTATGTGCTGGGATCCAAGGGCATCTGTGAAGGTGCGAATCCGCAGATTTCTTCCTGCAAGGAAAAAACCGAGCGCTCCGCTTGAGAAATAGAACGATGAAGGTGTCTGCTGAAGGGCAGGCACCTTTTTATCTGAGAAAGGCCATGAGACGATCCGTCCCATGGCCTTTCATTTTGCGGTCAGGTTTTCGGATAGGGGGCCTTGACG
>CABQAA010000158.1 GCA_902461995.1 uncultured Oscillospiraceae bacterium
CCGCCTGCAGGCGGGCATTGTCGTCCAAAATGAGGAAGAGCTCGCGAGCTGGCTGGAGGATTACACCAGCTGACCCGCGGAACATGATAAAGGAGAAACCCAATGGATCATCCGTCTGTCTGGATGGCGGGGCGCACCCCCGCCGTACCCGCCCCCCAAAACCGTCTGGATGCCGCCCCGGTCGAGGTTCTGGTGATGGGCGGCGGACTGTGTGGCCTGCTGACCGCCTTCCGTTTATATGAAAAAGGGGTGCGGTCCCTCGCCGTTATTGAAGCCGGGGAGATCGCCGGAGGCACCAGTGCCCACACCACCGCCAAGATAACGGTGCAGCACGGCCTGCTGTACAGCCGTCTGCGCAAGGGTCTCGGCGAGGAAAAAGCCGCGCAGTACGCCAAAGCCAACCGGGACGCCATCGAGGAATACGCCCGCGTCATGCAGCTGCTCGGCCTGTCCGAGGATCTGCACCGCTGCGCCTCCTATATCTACACCGGCGATCCGGCCTACGTTGACACCGTCGAGATCGAAGCGGAGGCCTGCCGCCTGCTCGATTTGCCCGTATCGGTCACAGTCAAAACCGAGCTGCCCTTTCCCGTCCTAACCGCCGTGCGGATGGAAAAACAGGCCCGGATCCATCCGCTTCGCTTCGCGGACGCGCTTGCCCGTTACCTCGTCGGCCACGGCGTGCGTTTGTACACCCACACCCGCGCCTATCCGCCCGAGGCGGACCAGACCCCCGGGGAGATCCGGACCAACCGGGGCACCTTGCACGCGGACACGGTGATTCTGGCCACCCACTACCCGTTCATGGACAAGAACGGCATGTATTTCGCCCGCATCTGGCAGGAACGCTCCTATGTGCTGGCCCTGACGCAGGTTCCGCCGATGGAACATCTCTACTGGGCCCCGGGAGAGAACGGGTTTTCTTTCCGTCCGGCCTCCTGGACAAACCCGAACGGCGGGGAGGAGGTCCAGGGGCTGCTGCTCGGAGGAAAAAACCACAAAACCGGGCACGAGGGCACCCGTTATCACTATGAGGCCCTGCGGATGGCCGCCAAACGCTGGTATCCCGCGATGCGGGTGACCGGGCGCTGGTCAGCTCAGGACGGCATGACCCACGACAGCGTGCCCTACATCGGCCGCTACCGCCAGCTCGACGGCAAGCTGGCGAATCGGGTATATCTGGCCGTGGGCTTCAACAAATGGGGGATGACCACCAGCATGGCCGCGGCCGACATCCTCAGCGACGCCGTTCTCGGACGGGAGCATCCCTGCGGGGCGGTCTTCTCCCCCACCCGCTTCGATCCCGGTCTCAAGGCCAAGAGCTTCTTTGTCGAAACCACCGACATGGTGGGGAGCCTCATCGGGCCCTACATCCATCTTCCCGCCGCCACCTCGGCCTCGATACGAAAGGGCGAGGGCAAGGTCATCACGGTCGACGGCAAGCGGGTCGGGGTATATAAGGATGAACAGGACGTGCTTCACACCATCCGGCCCATCTGCCCCCACATGGGCTGTGTACTGCAGTGGAACCGGGACGAAAAGAGCTGGGACTGCCCCTGCCACGGGTCCCGCTTCGATTACACCGGCCGCCTGCTCAACGATCCGGCCCAGACAGAGCTGGAGGATATCCGGAAATAGGACGAAAAGCCACCTGTACAGGTGGCTTTTCGTTATGTCCAGCGCTTCTGTAAGCCCTGGAAAAGCAGAATGTCGAGGAAGGCGGACAGCAGGGCGTTGTTTTCGATCAGGAGGTACTCTTTTTCTCCGGTTCTCCTGTCGCCCGTAACGGTCTGCAGGGCCTGCAGAACCGCGATTTGCCGCGGCTCTGCCGGCTGTACCTTCAAAAT
Organism: uncultured Oscillospiraceae bacterium; assembly: GCA_902461995.1. Classification (GTDB taxonomy): domain Bacteria; phylum Bacillota; class Clostridia; order Oscillospirales; family Acutalibacteraceae; genus UMGS1623. Next base: position 1,848 of record CABQAA010000158.1, read on the forward strand.
GTAGTCCACGCCGTTGCAGGTGATGTCGAGATCGTACTGCGGGGACAGGGGGGCGCCTCTGCCGTATGTCGTGATCTGTCTGTACACAGATTCCCAATCCCGTTTCTTAATCCGTCGGATAACCATCCCAGTCACTCCTTTCCTCCGCTATTATACGGGTTTATCCAAATTTAATCAAATGGAAAATGGATTGAATTCGTTTATAAACGAATTCAATCTTGACATCATACGCTATTAAGCGTATGATTACGTTTATATTACTATCGATTTTCTATTTAAACGTAAAATGGAAATGTGTAAATTTTATGTGAACAAGCTAATATTGTTCTAAGGAAACGGAGTGCATGCAATTGGGCATGGCGAAAATAGTCAAGATACTTTTACTGGAACGGGATATGACTATGACCGATTTGGCCAACAAATTAGGAAAAACCGTTCAAAACGTCAGTGCAAAGCTGCGCCGCGACAATCTTTCCGAGAAAGAACTGCAGGAAATCGCAGAAGCCTGCAACGCCACCTTTTCAGGCCGTTTTATCCTTCAGGATACAGGCAAAGAAATCAAATAAGTGAAAGGATGAGGGAGGAGAGGGTATGTCCGCTGCCAAGAAAATCAAAATACTCCTAATTGAACGGGATATGACATTAACAGACCTGTCCAAACGATTAAATAAGAGCTTATCCACGATGAGCGGAAAAATGAGCCGCGACAATTTTTCAGAGAAGGACCTGAAAAAGATCGCGGACGTTTTGAATTATGAGTGCGACATCGTTTTTACCGATAAAGAAACCGGGAAAACCATTTGACGCCTTTTGAAAGGGCGGCCCAGGATTATGACCGGCCAAAATCCCGGGCCGCAGCCCGGCCGAAGGCATATGTGCCTTTAAACGGCTATGTGCATAAAAAGGTTTGGCCTGCCGGGCCACCCTCTTTCTTGACGCCAAGAAAGAGGGAAAAGAAGCGTCAGGGGGTATCCCCCCTGAACCTTACTCCGCCCCAGGCCATTTCAGCTTCAGCTGAATGTTCAGCTATAGCTGAAATGAGCGGCGGCCGGCCTATAATCGTGGGGTTTATGAATCGGTCAGAGGCCGGCCTGGTTCTCTTTTTAGGAAAGCCTCCCCGGCGCGGACACCTAAACCAACGATACAACTAGGGCTGCGGCCCCGGGATGGGGGCCTTCATAGCCTTACCCGTATTGAAAACAACCGACGTTATACCGGAGTGGCCTTCAACAACCGTTGAAGGCCACCCTCTTTGTTGTCTCCTCCTGATTTTCCCCGAACCGCCCCGGCCTTTTCGGGCGTTTTCCCTTGTCAGCGCCTCCGATCCGCGGTATAATAGATAGCTAAGTTACCGTAAAGGAGGCGCGGTCCAATGGCCCTGTTTTCACTCAAGCGCATCGCCGGGGAAGCCGAAAACCGGCAGACCTATCTGCGGGGCGTCGCCTGCTACAACGCAGGCAAGGTCGGCCGCGTCGTCCGGGACCGGGACGATTTCTACGAGGAATTTCTCAGCGCCGACGTGGAGAATCAGACCCGCGACGGCGCGCACCACGTCGAGGTCGGCTTCGGCCGGCAGGGCGACGCCGATTTCTACGACTGCGACTGCGACGCCTTCCGCCAGGGAACCGGCGCCTGCCTCCATATCGTCGCGGTGATGGTGCATAAATATTACGCCGATATGCTCACCGGCCTCTCGTCCCCGCCCGCGGCGGGGGACAAACGCCCCCTGGCCACCCGCACCGACGAAACGGCCCGCCGGATGATGAACCGCTATCTCTCCCGCCAGGCAGTCGAGCTGGTTGCCCACACCGCAGGCGGACAGGATCCCGTCCTTCTCTCCCCCATCCTGCGGATCGGACAGCGCCAGGCCGAGCTGACCTTCACCCTCGGACACCGCCGCCCCTATGTGCTCAAGGATATCGGCAAATTCTGCGAGGATCTGAAAAAACGGGAGACGGTGGAATACGGCAAGCAGCTCCGCTTCCTCCACCACCCGGACAGCTTCGATCCGGCCTGCCGCGGCCTGCTCTCCTTCCTGCTCGATACCTATGAGGACATCGCCCACCCCCAGCGGGGCGCCATCGGATCCCTGCATCCCCGCATTGGACGGGAACTGCTGCTCAGCCCGTCGGGGCTCGACCGCTTTTTCGCCGTATGCGAGGGGCAGGAGATCGCCCTGCGGAACGATGCGCAGGACCTCCGTCCCCTGCGGCTGCAATCCGGGAACCCCGCGCTCACCCTCGACGTACAGCGCTCCGATGTTAAGCAGGGATTTCAGCTGTCGAGCGATCCCTTTGCCGTGCTGTGCGGATCCGCCTATGTTTACATTGCCAAGGGCGGCGTCTTTTACCGCTGCACGGCGGAGTACTCCGACCAGATGCGGGATTTCCTGCCCGCTCTCCAGGCGTCCGGGTTCACCCTCTTCGTCGCGGACGGGGATATGCCGGATTTCTGCGGCAGCGTGCTGCCCACCGTCGGGCGGTTCCTGGAACTGACCGGTCAGACCGACCGGCTGGAACCCTATCTCCCCGACGATCCGGAAATCGAGATCCAGCTCGACTCCCCCGAGCCGGGACTGATCACCGCCCGGGTGCTCTGCTGCTACGGCGGGGACAAGATCCCACTGCTCGACACCGCCGAGGGGGCTCAGGGCGAAGGTCCCCGGCGCAACCGCCTGGAGGAGCTTCGCTCCCGCCTGGTGATCCAGCGCTATTTTCAGAGCTGCGTCCCCTCCTCCGGCCTGATGCTCTGCCGGGTGGACGACGACGGGCTGTATCGTTTCCTCACCGAAGGGCTGGCGGAACTTCAAAACATCGGCACCGTCACCCTTTCCGACGCCTTTAAAACCATGGACCTCGCGCCGCCGCCCCGTCTGTCGGTCGGGGTGAGCGTCTCGGGCGGGCTGCTCGACTTCTCTTTCGACACCGAGGGTTTCGACAAGGGCGAGCTTGCCAGGGTACTGGAGAGCTATCGCCGCCGGCAGCCCTATCACCGCCTGAAAAACGGCCGGTTCCTGCCCTTCGACGGCGCGCTCGCGGATTTCGCACGTCTGGCTGACGGCCTGGATCTCGGGGACAAAGATTTCGCCGCCGGCAGCGCCCGCCTGCCCGCCTACCGTGCCCTCTATCTCGACCGGATCCTGCAGGACAGCGCCGTCGCCTTCCGCCGGGACGAACGCTATAACCAGCTGACCGCCGCCGTCCGCGGTGCCACGAACGCGGAGTATCCGCTGCCGCTCTCCCTCGAAACCGTGCTCCGCCCCTATCAGAAGACCGGCTACCGCTGGCTGAAAACCATGGAATCCCTCGGTTTCGGCGGTATCCTCGCGGACGATATGGGACTCGGCAAAACCCTCGAGCTGATCTCCCTGCTGCTCGACGCGAAGGAGACGGGACAGCCAGGCACGTCTCTGGTGGTCTGCCCCGCTTCCCTGATCCTCAACTGGGAGAGCGAGATTCACCGCTTTGCTCCATCGCTGACCGTTCTGCCCATTCTCGGCAGCGCCGAGCAGCGGGAACTGGTCATCGCGGACCTGGGGCGGTTCGACGTGGCCGTCACGTCCTATGACCTGCTCAAGCGGGACATCGCCCTGTACGAACAGACGGAATTCCACTATCTCGTCCTGGACGAAGCCCAATATATCAAAAACCACGCCACCCAGAACGCCAAGGCGGTCAAGGCGGTGCGCAGCCGCCAGCGGTTTGCCCTGACCGGCACCC
>CABQAA010000159.1 GCA_902461995.1 uncultured Oscillospiraceae bacterium
CGGATTCAGCGAAATGGCCCGGGCAATGCCGATGCGCTGCCGCTGGCCCCCCGAAAAATCCGAGGGAAACCGGTGGAGATCCTCCGCCGACAGGCCGACCAGATCCAGCAGCTCGATCACCCGCGTCTGCATCTCCGCTTTGGTGTAGCCGCCCCGGATGAGCATGGGCTCGGACACCAGGCGGTACACGTCGAAGCGGGGATTGAGGGAGGAAAAGGGGTCCTGGAAAATCATCTGCATCCCGCGGCGCAGCTCCCGCAGGCCGCGGGCGGACAGGGCGTGCACATCCTGATCCCGGAAATACACATGGCCGCCCGTGGGCTTCACCATGCCGAGGATGGCATTCGCGAGGGTGCTTTTCCCGCAGCCGGATTCCCCGACCAGGCCGAACGTCTCCCCCTTCGGTATGCAGAGGGAGACATGGGAGACCGCCCTTACCTTCTTCTTTTTTCCGAACGGAACGCCGCCCCGCACGGGGAAATGGACGCTCAGGTCCTCCACCCGCACCAGAGGAGCGCCGGTCTGTTTTTGCGGTTCGTTCATGTCCGTACCATCCTTTTCAAAGGGTCGGCGTCAGTCCTCCGTCCACCCGCCCGGATGCCAGCAGCGGACCTGCCGGCCGTCCCCGGCATCCGTCAGGGGCGGGAGCTTCTCCCGGCACTCCTGCGTGCACAGGGAGCAGCGGGGATGGAAGGTGCAGCCCGCAGGCTTGTGCAGGGGACTCGGCACCGCGTCGGGGATCTGGATAAAACGGCGGCGCTCCTCCGTCAGGCTGGGCACCGCAGCGAGCAGGCCCCGGGTATAGGGGTGCAGCGGATGATGGAACAGATCGCGCAGGGGCGCCTTTTCCACGATCCGGCCGCAGTACATCACATAGACCGTGTCCGCCATGTGGGCGACCACGCTCAAATCGTGGGTGATGAGGATCAGGGAGGTGCCCTGCTCCCGCTGCAGGTTCTTGAGCACGTCGAGCACCTGGGCCTGGATGGTCACATCCAGGGCCGTGGTCGGCTCGTCGGCGATGATCAGCTTGGGGTCACAGGCAAACGCCATGGCGATCAGCACCCGCTGGCGCATGCCGCCGCTGAGTTCATGCGGGAAATCCCCGTACCGCTGCTCGGGCGACGGGACGCCGACGAGCCGCAGCGCCTCGATGGAGGCCTGCTTAGCTTCCTTCCGGCTCATATGCCGATGGCGGCGAAAAACCTCGTCGAGCTGCCGGCCGACCGTCATGACGGGGTTGAGCGCGGTCAGGGCGTCCTGGAAAATCATCGCCATCTCGCTGCCCCGGATATCCTGCATTTCCCGTTCGGTCAAGGGCAGCAGATCCCGGCCCTCGAACTCCAGGCGGTCGGCCCGAATGACGGCCGGCGGGGTATCGAGCAGCTTCATGACGGCGAGGCTCGTCACGCTTTTGCCGCTGCCGCTTTCACCCACGATGGCGGCGCACTCGCCCTCCCGCACCTGCAGGCTGACCCCTTCCACCGCCCGGACCACACCGGCCGAACCCGGGAAAATCACTTTTAAATTGTCCACCGCCAGCGCGGTCTTCTCTGTCATGGCCGGCTCCGCCTTTCTGTGACCGGGATAGGCCGGGGGCTATACCCCGGCTTCGGCCGGTTCCTTTTCCGGGACCGGCTCCGGCTTTGCCGCCGGTTCATCCATCGAGTCGAACACCTCGTCGAAATAGGTGTTGTTGAGGGTTTTGAACAGCTTGTGCAGCCCGCTCGTCCGTTTCATGCGGGGATTGAAGATTTCCTCCATCGCGAGGCCGATCCGCATGAACGAGAACACCGAGAGGAAAATTCCGATGCCGGGGGCCAGAATCCACCACCAGTGGCCAAACAGGAGGGCGCCGCCGCTCTGGGCATCGGCGAGCATTTTGCCCCAGCTGATAGCCGTCGGATCGCCGAGGCCAAGGAAGGAAAGCCCCGCCTCCGCCACCATGATGCCGGCGCTTGTCAGCGCGGTGCTCATGATGAGCAGGTGGGACACCCCGGGCAGGATATGCCGGAACATGATGTGCCCCCGCCGGGCGCCCGCGAGCTCGGCCGCCTTGACGTAGTTGCTGTTTTTGAGCACCAGCACCTGGGAGCGCACCACCCGGGCGAGCCCCGTCCAGCCGAAAATGGTGAAGATAAAGATAATCATGAAATAGCTCTTGCCGAAAAGGTTGGTCAGCACGATGGTCAGGGGCAGGGTCGGAATAACCAGCATGATATCCACGACCCGCATCACCAGCATATCGACGATCCCGCCGAGATAGCCCGTCAGCACCCCCATCAGGGCGCCAAGGAAGGCCGTGCACAGGCCGGTGACCACCCCGACGACCAGGGAAACCCGGGTGCCGTAGATGAGCATGCTGAGGATATCCTGCCCAGTCGTAATGGTGGTGCCGAGCGGATGGGCGAGGCAGGGGGCCAGCCCCTTTTCTGCCCTCTGGGTCACGTCATACGGATCGTAGGGCGCGATCAGGGGGGCAAAGACAGCCATAATCACGAGGAATCCCGCGATGATCAGGCCCACCCGGCCCTTCGGATGCTTCCAGAGCTTGGCGACGAACCGCCCCGCACCCTTGAGGGAATCGAGCAGGGAGGTGCCGAGCCGGCTGAAAAAGCGTTTGGCATTCATCGGCGCGCACCCCCTACCGTCACCCGCGGATCAAGCAGGCAATAGCACAGATCTGTCACCAGGTTCGCCACCAAGGCGAAAAAGGAGAGGAAGAGCATGATGCCCATCATCAGCGGATAGTCGTTGGTATTGTTGGCGTTGAGAAACAGGGTGCCCATGCCGTTCCAGTTGAAAATCTGCTCGATGACCACCGATCCGCCGATCAGGCCGCTGACGCTCATGCCGAGATTGGTGACGATGGGCAGCATGGCGTTGCGCAGGGTGTGCTTATAGAGCACCTGCCTCGTCGGCAGGCCCTTAGCCCTGGCGGTGAGGATGAAATCCTCTCCCGATACTGCGATGACGCTGTTCCGGGTGTTTTGGGCGTAGCTGACGATGCTGCCGATGCTCATCGAAATGACGGGCAGGGCCGCCGACGCCGCGACCAGGGAGATCGCACGGGGGCTCCAGTCAAAGGAAGCCGCCATGTTGGGGTCGGTGTAGGCCGGGAACAGCTCCCATTCGAATCCGAGATACAGCGACAGCAGAAGGGCAATGAAAAACGCGGGCAGGGCGGTGGTGACGGTGGAGGCGTTGAGCAGCATGGTGTCCACCCGCCGCCCCCGTTTCCACGCGGCGTAGGAGCCGATCAGCAGCCCGCAGAACAGGCCGATACACAGGGTGCTCACCGAGAGCACCAGCGTCCAGGGAAGCCGCTCGGCGATCAAATCCGCGACCTTAGGTGATCCCGCCTGGAACGAGGTTCCGAGATCCCCATGCAGCAGATTGTTCACATACCGCAGATACTGCTGGAAGGTGGAGACATCAAAGCCGTACTGCTCTCTGGTGAGCTGCTTGACGATGTCGTATTCGATATCGCTCATGTTGCCCTGGGGCGGATAGTACCGCTGCGCCGGATCCTCCACCCCGATGCGGGGGATGAAGAAATTCAGCGTCACCACGATGAAGAATATGAAAATGGTGTAGAGAATGCGCTTGATCACATAGCTCTTCTGCATGGCGGACCTCGTTTCTGTCCCGGCTCAAGCCGATCGCGGCCGGAGAATGGAAAGCGCTGCGCCGGTCAGACCTGACGCAGGTTTTGGAGCGACGTCAGATTGAAGGCGGTCTCCCCCGCCCCGGCCGTCCATCCCTCGAACCGGTCGGTCCGGGCGACGGACAGGACGTCGGCGCAGTAAAGGGGAATTTTGTAATACTGCTCGGCCGTCAGAACCTGGATGTCTTGAACGGCCCGGTATTTTTGCTTGAGATTGATGGCTTTGCGCATCACGTCGATCTGCTCCGTGATGGCGGGCACCTGCAGCCGCCCGTAATTCGAAGACCGGTTCAGGTTGCTGAAGTGGGAATTGTACATGATGTCGATATTCGAGAGGGAGAAGGTGACTCCCTGAATGGTCATATCGAAATTGCCGCCATACAAATACGTCGTTTCAGGTGAACTGCCCTTGGCGGAGAATTTGACCTCCACCCCGATTTTTTGGAGCAGCACCTGCAGAAAACCGATGACCTCCTGCTCCCCGGGGGATCCGAGGATCTGGAAAGAAAGGCGGGTGCCGCCGGCGGTGACCCGGTATCCCGCCGCGTCCCTGTCCGGATAGATCTCGTCTAAAATCTTGTTTGCCCGTGCGAGCTTCTCCCCCGCGTCCCCCGCGAGGATGTCGGCTTGGGGGTTATAAAGATCCGGCATGCTGTTCAGAATCAGCCCCGCGGAAACAGAGGAGCCCGAGCCATTCAGAACGTTTCCGATCAGCTCCTCCTGGTTCACGGCCAGCGCGATCGCTTCCCGTACCCGCACATCGGTGAGGATTTCCCGGGTTTTGTTCATCTGATCCTTTGGGGGATTCACGTTGAGCACCAGCGTCTGGACGAACAGGCCGGGCGCGGATAGAAGCGCGACTTCCTTCTCGTTTTCAAACAGGGTGGCGTAGTTCGGACTGACCGAGCTGTCCAACACGTCGATATGCCCCTTTTTCAGGGCGTAAATGGCCACGTTGATATCCTGATAGAGGATAAACCGAAGGGTGTCGACCGTATAGAGATCGCCGCCATCCGCTCCGTGGAGGTAAAAATCCTCCCGCCGGCGGAGCACGATTTCCTGTGAATTCGTGCGGTCCGCATCGAGGGTGAAGGCCCCGCAGCCGATCGGATGCTGATAAGCGTCGGCGAGAGCATCGGTGGGGCTGGTGTTGTTCAGGGGGTTCTCTTTGGATACGATGGGGCCATAGACGTGTTCCGGCAGGATGAGGACGGTGGAGACCAGCGGCGTGATCGCCCCGAGTACCTTGTTCACTTCAAAATAGAAGACCCGGTCCTTCTTGTCCTCCGTTATGGTGTAACCGGCCTCGTTGGCGCCGTGGGCATAGGTGTAAATGCCCTGCCGCGTCATCCGGCCGGTCTTGCTGTCGTATTTATGTAAGAGGTCGCTGACCCACGCGAGGGCGCCCGCATGGTTGGAACGGGTCTGGTCGGCGGCGAGATCGAACGTAAAATAGATGTCCTCCGCCGTGACCGGCACGCCGTCGCTCCAGGTGGCGTCGGGATTCAGTTCAAACCGGATGGGGAAAAATGAGGTGTCGTCCCCGCCGTACACCGCTTCAAGCCGGTCGTAGTCCACACCGCCGTCGGGGGTGACGATGGGCTGCCCCTCCTTGTCGATATAACACCAGGACAGTGCCAGGCGGGGCTTGTAATCGCCGGTGTTCTCATCGTAATCGAACAGGGTGGAATACACCATGCTCGATATGGTCGGCGCCACGCCGTCGCGGGAAAGCCAGGGCATGTACGAGGTGGGAAACGCTGCTCCCACTTCGCCGATATACAGCGTGGAGGACGTGTCCCCCCGCCGTTCCACCGTGCCGCCGGCGCAGCCCGGCAAAAGCCCCGCGCACACGAGAAGAAGGCCGGCCA
>CABQAA010000160.1 GCA_902461995.1 uncultured Oscillospiraceae bacterium
ACAGATGTCTCGCGGCCGCTTTAGTATACGCGCCGGGATAAAGGGATATGCGGACGTCAGGTCCGGTTTTTGGCCATCTCACGGATCGTGGCTTTGATGGACTCTGACGGATCCCCCGCTTCGAACGCGGGGCGGCCCAAATAGAAGCCCTGGAGATAATCCACGCCGTTTTCGATCAGAACCTGCATTTCCTCTTTTGTTTCCACGCCCTCGGCAATGACCCGGATACCCCGTTCGCGGGAGAAAGAAACCAGATTCTGCAGCAGCCTTAAGCGGCTTTGGTCGATATCGATGTGCCGGATGATGGCCATATCCAGCTTGACATACTGCAGGGGAGTATCCACGAGGGTAGCCTCACCGTTGTATCCCATACCGAAATCGTCAAGAGCGAGCTGGGCATTCCAGCGGGCAACGAGGCGGAGCTTTTCCTGCATGACGTCGCTGTCCGGTTTTTCCTCCTCCGTCAGCTCCACAACCAGGCGGCTGAGGTAAGGGCCGTACAGGCGTTCGATTTCCCGGATATCGGGGGCGGAGAGGATCTGACTGGCGATGGAATTGATAAACAGGCGGCAGTCAGATTTCGAAAATTCGAGTTTTGTAAAGTAGGCGAGCGCCTGGAACCAGGTCAGCCGCTCGATCTGAGGCAGCATGGACTGCGAACGGGCAAGGGAAAGAAGCTGGGCCGGGGTGTTGATCGGGTCGCTGTCCGGGCGCATCAGCGCTTCATATGCGAACACTTCGCCGGTTTTGGCGTCGACGATGGGCTGGAACTGATAATGGAGCAGGGACTGCTCAATGATGGTGTTGAGAGTTTCCTTGCACTGGAGCAGATACCGCTCTTTGCTGTAGGAGGACTGGTCGAATTCCTGGAGCTGCCCTTTGTTGGTGCGCTTGACTTTATACATGGCGAAATCCGCGTACCGGATCAGCTCTTCATAGGAAGTGGAATCGTCCGGATACCAGGCCAGGCCTGCGGAGGAGCGGACGTGGACGCTTTCCTGTCCGGGCAGATACACCACGGTGTCGAGCATACGGCGGTGCAGGCTGCGGACCACGTTTCGGATCTCGTCTTTAGAATCGCCGCCGTACAGGAAAACGAAGAATTCGTCACCCGACATGCGGGCGACCACCGCGCGCTGTCCCGCTCCGGTCAAGAGGGCGTCGGCCGCGCAGCGGATGTATTCGTCGCCATAGTCATGTCCGTAGGTGTCGTTGATATATTTGAGATTATCGAGATCCACCATGAGCAGCGCGCCGGTTTTGAGAAGGCCGGGCGTGCGGAACAGGCTCTGCATGGCGCTGTGGAACGCCCGGCGGTTGTAGATGTTCGTCAGCAGGTCATAATCGCGGTCGTGCTCGATTTTCCGCTTTTCCGTCATTTCAGCGGTGATATCGATGATAACGCCGAGATCCCGCTCCGCTCCTTCCACCACCTTGAGGCGAATCCAGCGGGTTGCGGTGCCCACACCCATCCGGAACACGTAGGTGCCGTTATTCGGATCGGCTTCCTCCAGATAGTCCCGAAGGGATTGGAAAAGCCTTTTGAACACGGCGGTCGATACGCTGTGGGTGTTGTCCGCCGGATGGGGAATTGCGAGGATGTCGAAGAAGTGGTCCGTCAGATAGACGGTCCCCTTTACGTGCTCGTTTTCAAACGCCCCTATACTCACACCGGCCAGTTCCAACAGTTTTGAAAGCCGGGAGGCGGAATCCGACACTTTTCGGCTGAGAAGTTCAATCGCGTCGGACAATTCGTCGATTTCTGTAATTCCCAGGCGCCGGAGCTGGATAACCTGGTTGGGATCGCTGTCCCGCAGCTCCTCCGCCAGGCCGGTGACCGGCTTGGTGATGAACTTGGCCGCGAGGAAAATGCTGGCGATGCCGAAAAGAAGGGACACGACGAGAGAAAGCAGGATTGTCCGCTGCATTTTCATTGAAGCGGCGAGCAGATCTCGTTGGGAAACGAGGCCGATCAATTCCCAGCGGTCGTTTTCAAACGGCGTATGGGTGTTATACAGCTTGAGGGAGGCCGGATATCCGTCGATGGCCGCGTCGCTTTCGGGGGTAACGATCGTATAGGCGGAGGCGTATACGCGGCTTTTGGAAAAGGTTACGGAACCGGTCTGAGGCAGCTGCATTAAAAGGGAACCGCTTTCGGCAGCGACCTCGCCGGTATAGGTGCCGGATTCCGACAGCCCTGCGGATGTGACGGCGAGCAGATAACTGCCGCGGTTTTCCGTCTGCAGCTCGTCCGAAGGCATCCACTTCTGCAGATAGTCGATGGATATCTCCACCCCCAGCACACCGATAGGGGCCCCCTTATACAGCAGAGGAAGGGAGTAGGTAATGATCTGGGTGGAATCGTTCTCGTTTTCCCGGCCGTTGAGATAAAACGGCCGGCTCCAATAGCCGAGATCGGCCGCGGAGAGTTCCGTATGGCTGCGGGCGGCCAGAAGCGGCTTGTAATAGTAGTCCGAAGGCAGGGAATCATCCGTCCGGCTCAGGGAAAACGAGGGCTGCCAGAGCGTATCCATAGGAATGCTGAGATATTTCGTGACCGAAGAAGGGCCGCGGACGACCAGCAGATCGGAATTGTCACCGGGATTTGAGCTGGGGTCGGCATCCCGGACATGGAGACCGGCTTTTTTATCCGGGGTCCCCGATCCGTCAAAAATGACGAACGCCCCTGTAACCGAGTTGGTCCGGAGCATATTGAGCAGAGGGGTGGAAAGCTCGCGGAGCAGAGCGTTGGTGACGTTGCCGTTGACGTCGAGAGAGGCGGGGCCGATTTCGTTTTCAACCAGAACGGCATCCGTCAGATCCTGTATGGCCTGCATGGGTCCGTATACATTTGACCAGCGCTGAACCATCTCGTTTTCCAGATCGTTTTTCCGGCTGATCACCCTTTCACTCAGGATGTCGTAGGCGTTCGCCTTGAGCTGCGATGTTGTTCCGCCGAATAAAATGACGCTAAAAATCAGCCCGGCCTGCACCAGCATGGCCAGCAGCAGCGGGATCAGGATTTTTATAAGGATGGTGTGGCGGCGAGCGGCCATAATGTCACTTCCTGATCTAGACTCCTGCATGCGGCAGTCCTTCGGACGGGGAGCGCGGAGTATTCCGCCGCCGGATGATGTGTAGTTCTATCGGATGGAATTTTCCAGCGCCTGCTTCAGAGAGGCAAACCAGGCGCTGAAGTTTTCGTCCGTCGTATACGCCGCGACTGCCTCGTCGCGGCTCATCCCCCCAGAGATTTTTTCCTGTATGGCGAGGCGGTCGGCCGCCGCCTTACTGCTCATAGATGTTTCCAGCACACTGCGCGCCGCCGTTCCTCCGGAAAAGGCTTTGTTGGTGTAGAGATTCACTTTGCCCACGGTGTCCATAGCCACGCGCAGGGACGCCTGCAGATTTTCGGTCACGTCTTTTTTGCTGAGCTCCGACAGCGCCGCATTGAGCTTGGCGATATCATTGGCTTCCTTTTTAACCGGCAAATATCCGGACAGGCTGGAGAAGCGCAGATTGCGCTCGGCCTCGGTAAACCACTTCAGAAAAACCACACTGGCATATTCCTTTTGGGGTGTGGAGGTGGTCACGACCATGCCGGCGCCCTGCTGAACCGCGTAATTTTCGCCGCCCGCAAAGATGGGGGCGGGGAGGACCAGCGTTTCAATTGGATAGCTGTCCACGCCGTTTTGATTGACCGCCGTGGGAAAATAGGTGGCGGAGGTGGAGGAACCGATCAGTGCGATTAAATCGCCGATCTTGGCATCGTCCGAGCGGAATTTGCCGTTGGCCGTATAGTAGCCGTTGATATACGGCACGTAATAATTGTCCCACAATTTGCGGAATACCGCTTTGTCGAGTTGGAAAGAGACCTGATTGTCCTTCACCGAAAAAATTTCACAGCCGAGCTGTTTGGCCCCAATGATAAAATAATTGGCCATGGCGTCCCGGCCGAAAAAGGCCTTGCCGTCGTTCGGAACCTCCGGCGTCTGAGAATCGGTCCAGTTGTAATACGCTTCCGCCGTCCGCGCTAGTCCTTCCATGGTGGAAAGGGTATCCAGCGAGGCTCCGGCTGCAGAGGAGAATTTATCCCAGTCGGTTTTATTGAGCATGAAAATCTCGGTGGATTTTGCTGTGGGGAAGATTTTAAGCTTGCCGTCGGAAGTCAGGCGGCCCTCCTCCATATAAGAGGCTATGTAGGCGTCGATTTCGTCCTTTGTCAGATACTGTCCGAGATCGGCCACCAGGCCGAGGGCATCGATCTGATAGGCCGTATCGGCATAGGCGGCAAAAATATTCGGTACCGGGTCGGTTCCGATCTTGTTTTGGGCGGAGTCGATGATTGCCTCGGTCAGCTTGGAAACGCTGCCCTGATTGGTTCCTTCGACGATGATGCCTTTTTCCCGACCGACCGATTCGTTGAATTCCACAATCAGCTGGTCGAAAGCGGTTTTCTGCGCGCCGTTATAATAGTGCCAGATGTTGATGGTGACGGGATTTTTGGGATCGAGGGAAACCGGCTCTTTGTTTTTGGAGCAGCCTGCGCCGAAAGATAGAAGCAATGCCCCGGAAAGAACGGCTCCTCCTATCCTTTTCAGCCCTTTAGGCATGATATGCCTGCCTTTCCGCGTCGCCTCTGACGGACGGCACGTTCATATTCAGGAGCCGTGTTTCTGGAAACCATCTCCAATCATGACGCCTATCTATCCATTATACGCTGGTTGAATGACCGCGTCAACTGTCGTTTCGGCGGGGCAAAGCGCGAAAAATGTGTAAATCAGCCTTATGGGCAGTCGGGTTCTTTTATTGTAGATGGGATTTAAAAAACCTGTTTTTAGGCGCTGTGCGTCCCGTCCATGACAGGCGAAAAACGGCGGCCGTTTCCGTATACCGGTCAGAGGTGTATCGCGCTGCGCAGCGCCCGGTAGCGGGCTTTGTCCGCTTCTTTCACGCGGTTCGATTCGACGAGCTTCTGCAAAGCGCCGCGCAGGGGAAGAGGCGCCAGCCGGCCGGCCGCAAAGAAGGCCTCGGTGGGTTTCGGAAAGCGGATGCAGCATTCCGCCGCCGCCCAGGAGACCGCCGAACAGGCGGCCGGCCCCCTGCAGTCCACACGGGCAAGCAGGGAGAGCACGGCGGGCAGATGCGCTTCGTCGATGTAATAGAAGAGCAGCATGACCACGCCGAATCGGACGGCGTATTCATCGGCCCCCTTTACATAAGGCCTTAAAAACGTCCACCAGGAATCGGGATCCTGCCGAACCGCTTTCAGCCCCGCGCAAAAGCTGTCGCAGACCGACCAGTTGTCGATTTGGGGGACAAACGCCGCGGTCAGAGCCTGCCGCTCCGACGTGGGAACATCGGCGCAGCCGATCACCATGCCCTGCAGAAGGGTTTCTTCAAAAGTATCGCCGCCGGCCTCCTCCAAATAGGCGCGCCAGCCGTCTTTGGCCAGGTCCCGGGCCATTTTCCGCAGCGCGGGCAGCCGGACGCCCAGCAGCGGGGTGCCGGCGGGAAGCAG
>CABQAA010000161.1 GCA_902461995.1 uncultured Oscillospiraceae bacterium
ACGACGGCCGGGTGGTGGATGCCGGTACGCACGAAGAGCTGAGGGCGCGCAATGGTTTTTACCGCAAGCTGGCGCGGGATGAAGAAGGGGTGTCAGGATGAAAAGGGAAAATCGCACGATACTCGAGCTGTGCCGTTTCGCGGATGCCGATCCGGATATCCTCTGTGACCTGATGGACGGGTCTTTGGATTATCCGTACATCCTGGGACAGCTGCTCTACAACCGTATGGGAGGCGCGGCTTACCATACGTTAAAAAATACGGGCCTTCTGCCCCGCGTCAACCGGGAGTTCCGGAATACGCTGGAGGCGGTTTTCGAGCAAAACCGGCTGCGGACAAACAGCTACCGGCGGCTGCTCGAGCGGATGGGAACAATGCTGCGGGATGCGGCCTTTCCGTATGCGCTCCTCAAGGGAGCTCTGCTGGTCGGCCGGTATCCGGTGGGACTGCGCACGTCGAACGATCTGGACATCCTGGTGGAAGCGCGGGATATCCCCGCCCTGTCCGCCCTCCTGCGGGAACACGGGTTTGTCCAGGGCTATCTGCGTGCGGGCGAATTCCACCCCGCGACGAGGCTGGAGATCATCTCGTCCCGCATGAACCGCGGCGAAACCGTCCCGTTCGTGCAGAAGGTGGATCTGCCGGGACTGCCCTACTGGGAAATCGATATCAACTTCTCCCTGGACTATCAGGCCAGGGAGACCGGCGCTGTCGGCCGGCTGCTGGAAAGGCGGCAGGCGCAGATCCCGGTCGGAGAGACGCCGCTTTATACCCTGGATCCGGCTGATTTCCTGCTGCATCTGTGCGCCCACTTGTATAAAGAGGCCAGTATCTACAACTGGGTGGAAATGGGACGGGATCTCTCTCTTTACAAATTCAGCGACCTCTATCTGCTCCTGCGGGATGATCTGGATGCGGGGCTGGCGCAGGACGTCGCGGCGCGGGCCAAAGCCTGCGGGCTTACGGGGGCTTGCGCGTACTCCTTCTATCACACGCGGGAACTCTTTTCCCTCAGATCTCCGGCTCTGGACGAACTGTTGGAACGCCTGAAGCCCTGGGATATGGACCGGCTGGGGGAGATTGTCCGGCCGAAGGACGGGCGGATTTTCCGCCACGATATGGCGTTTGAGGACTGGCTGTTCTGCAGCTGCCGAAAGGAGAGACTCTATGAAACTGCAACTGCAACCGCATGAGACCTCTGGGCTGCTCGTCACATTCTGCGGGCTGGACGGATGCGGAAAAACAACCCTGATCCGCCGCTTGACAGCGTATCTCGATTCGCTCGACCTGCCGCTCTTCCTGACCAAGCAGCCGACCGACTTCGTGCGTCAGTCGGATATTTTCCGGACGTATATGGACTGCCCTGCCCACGACGCCTACGATTACCGGGCGCTGTCCCTTTTCTGTGCCAGCGACCGGGTTCAGCATGCCAACCGGGTGATCCGGCCCCGTCTTGAAGAGGGACAGACCGTGATCAGCGATCGGTACTTCTATTCCTGTCTGGCCAATTTACGGGCCAGGGGATATGAGCAGGACCGCTGGATTTACGAGGTGTCCGCCAGCATTCCGCGGCCGGATCTCGCCTTTTTCCTCGATGTGGATGTCGAAACGGCGATCCGCCGCGTGCGCGCCCGCGAAAGCGAGCGGGACCGGTTCATCGACGTGCCGCTGCAGCACCGCCTGCGCCGGGAATACCGGGAGATCGCCGAAGAGAACGGCGGCATCCTGATCCCGACCGCCCGGACGGAGGAAGAGAGCTTTGACCTTGTGAAAAAGGCGGTGGCCGGGGTGCTGCACTATGTTTGAGGGACTGTATGGCCTGTCCTGCGTGGAAAACCAGGTGCTGGCGTTTCTGCGGCAGCAGCGGGTGGAGGTGGCACCGCTCTATTACAACAGCGCGGTACCGCTCAAGGAACTCTTTTTCTTCCTGGTCATCCAAGGTGTCCGGCCGGCCTATTTCGACCGGGTTCGGCGCATACAGGACGATCTGCGGGAGCGGGGAATACTGGCCTTTGAAAAACGACATGAAACCCTGTCCTTTTGGCTTGATCGATTGGAGGACGGCTCCGGACGGGAGGCGTCGCTGATTCTGGTCACGCCCGAATTCACCGCGAATACACTGATGGCGCGGGGATTCCGCGGTGACCATTATGTACGGCTGTTTCGGCGGGACCGGGAATGGGTGATTCAAAACGATATCCCGGACAAAGAGGCGGTGCTGTCGATCGACGAACTGGAACAAGCCTATGCCGGGTCCGGATTCTGCATGCGGCTGTGCCGGAGGCCCACCCCCGACGATGTCCGTTTTTTTTGGAGCAGCCGGATCTTTAAACCGGAAAACCACGTGGCTTTCTGGTTTTATGAACAGGATCTCGACGGCGTTCCGGATGTCGGCAGCCGCCTGCGGGACATGATGGGAATATACAAACAGCTGCGCTACCGCACAGCGGCGTATTATGAGTCCCATGGACTCGATACGGCTTTTATATGGAAAAAAGGGACGGAAATGGAACGCATTTATGCGCTCGCAGAATATTACAATCTCAAACGCAGCATTCCGCCGTCCCGGTTTTTCAGTCTGCTGTACGAGATAGCCCGGATGGACAACGCGCTCATGGCCGAACTGCGCACAAAGCTGGGGGGATAACCATGGTCAAACTAGAAAAGAGAGTGGACGAGGTACTGTGCCGGCATATCTGGTGTGATGCCCCTGAGGCAGATCAGCGCCTCAAGGAGGATCTCGGCGTCGACAGCCTGCGGCTCGTCGAGGTGCTGGTGGCATTGGAGGAGGAGTTCGGCATCACGCTGGAGGAGGGGGATCTAGATCCCGAAGCCATCACAAAGGTGGGGGATCTATACGCGCTGATCGCGAAATATCCGGGGGCGGCGGGATGACGCCCCTGTACGCCTATCTGCGCGAGCGGATGCGGGAGCACCCCGCGCGGACGGTGCGGGACGAATCCCGCTGTATAACCTTCGCCGACCTATTCGATGAGGCCGAACGGCTGGGCGCCTCCCTGACCGGGCGGCTGTACGGCGTACTCTGCCGGTCGGACCTGGACACGGCCCGCTGGATCCTGGCCTGCTTATCGGCGGGAAAGACCGCCGTGCCGCTCTCAGGGCGATACGGCGCCACCCATGCGGAAACCATCCGAAAAGCCGCTGGCCTGTCCTGTATCCTGACGGAAACGGGACCTCAGTGTGTCGGAACACCCCTGTCCGACGAGCAGGCGCTCGAGGATATCCGCCTCATTCTTTATACCTCCGGGACGACCGGGGTGCCCAAAGGGGCCATGCTGTCCGACGCGGGGCTGCTCGTGAATCTGCAGGCGATTGAAAGCTATTTCCGGATCGCCGGACGGATCCGGATTGCCCGTCCGCTCTACCACTGCGCGGTGCTGATGGGCGAATTCCTGCTGGCGCTGGCCAGCGGGGTGGATATCGTGTTCGACAACGGCGCCTTTCAGCCGCTCCGCCTGCTCGAAACGGTGCAGAGCGAAGGGATCACGGTGCTGTGCGGGACGCCGACGCTGTTCTATCAGCTGTCCCGAGCGGCCGTCAGACGGGGGCGTATCCTGCCGCTGCAGGCGGCGGCCGTCAGCGGGGAGTGTATGACGCCGAGCGTGGCCGCGCAGATGCGCCGCGCCATGCCGGACACGGCGATTTATCATGTATACGGCCTGACCGAAGCCGGGCCCCGCGTCAGTTTCCTGCCGCCGGCACAGTTCGACGCCAGACCCGAATCGGTCGGGCATCCGCTGCCCTGTTTTTTATATAGGATCGAGGAGGGGGAGCTGCTTCTCAAAGGCGGCAGCCTGATGAAAGGCTATTACCGCTGTCCGAAGGACACGGCGCGGGCCCTGGCCGGCGGATGGCTGCACACCGGGGACGCGGCGGAAACGGACGAAGACGGATTTTTGTATATCCGTTCCCGCCTCGACGATCTGATCATACGGGCCGGGCTCAACATATACCCGCAGGAGATCGAAAACCGGCTGCGGCAGGAAGAGGCGATCGAGGACGTGATGGCCTATGGGGTACCCGATCCGGTCGCCGGCCAGCGGATCCATATCCGGGCGGTGGCCCCGCGGCTGACGAGACAGATCTTTTGGACACTTTGCCAGAAAAGACTGCCGCCCTATCAGTTTCCCGATGAATTTGAACTGGTGGAGTCTCTGCCGAGAAGCGCGTCGGGCAAGGTGCTGCGAAATAGGAGTGAGTAAAGAGATGGATCTCGAAACGTGTGTCCGCCGGCTGCTCGGCGAGACTGTTGGGCTGCATGATTGGACGAGTGTTCCCGCCAATGAGGACCTGCGCCGCTACGGAATGAACAGCCTGAACTGCATCCGTTTGGTGGTGGCTATAGAAGAGGCATTCGATATCGAGGTGCCTCACCAAAGACTCGGCATCCGGTACGTCGGCACTATAGAAGACATCTGCCGGCTGATTGAGTCCATTCAAAACGGCACATTATGGCTTGGATGACGCGTTCCATGCGCTTGTGAGATTATATCACAGAATATTCTGGAAGACAAGCAATACAACTTCCTTTCATTCCAAAAACTTGGGGGAATTGAAGACGAATGTGCCGGATATTTACTGTAAATATGCGGCTATTTCCTGCTGTTCTATAAAAATACGGCAATTTTTTATTATTTAAAATGAGAATATATATCACGATATATGATTGGATTTGCGCCGGACAAATTGCTGGAATAGCGGATTAAATGGCCTGAAAATCGTTAGAATGAAGGGGAATTCCTCCGGAATTCAAAGAATTGTTTATCAACTTTTTATAATTAACGTGAATATTTTTTACGATTAAAAAGAACGAGAAAAACGGATGGCAGTAGCCGTTTAAGAGAGAAAAGGCCGGCCTCGATCGAGGCCGGCCTTTTCTGACGACGATTCTGCCTATATCCGAAAAAGGAGCGGCCTTTCACAGGTTTTCAAAGGCAGACTGCGGATTTCCGATTTTGTTCATGCTTTTGAGCCGGAATGTGCTATACTAATCACGATATGTGATTGAAAAAGGAGCGGAGAACAGATGAATTTCAATCAGGAGACGCTGTTTCATATTGGGCTGACACCCGCGCAGGGAGCGGCCTGCGCCATCATCACTGGAGATCCCGGGCGAGTGGAATCCATCGCCTGGAGAATGGACGATGCCCGTTTTGAGGCGCAGAACCGGGAATACACCACCTGGTCAGGCCGCATCGAAGGAGAGCGGGTGCTCGTGACCTCTCATGGCATCGGCGGACCGTCTACGGCCATCTGTGTGGAGGAACTGGCGCGCTGCGGGGTGAAGACCTTGATCCGGGTGGGCACCTGCGGCGGGATGGCCCTGTCCGTACAGGGCGGAGACGTGGTGGTGGCGACGGGAGCCATCCGGATGGAAGGCACGTCCCGGGAATACCTGCCGGTAGAATTTCCGGCCGTAGCCGATTTCGACGTGACGAGTGCTTTAGCGGCAGCGGCAAAGGAGCAG
>CABQAA010000162.1 GCA_902461995.1 uncultured Oscillospiraceae bacterium
TCTTCGCCACCCTGTCCGCTTCCTATGTCGGGGGCGGCTATTCCTCCGGGAACGCGGCCAAAGCCTTTACCTCCGGTATCAGCACCACCCTCACTCTGCTCGGCTTCAGCCTGGCGATGATTCTCATCGGGAAATTCCTGGTTCCGGGCGTCTCCCGTTTCCCGGGCGCGGTCACGGTCGGCGGCATCGTCGGGGAGGCCTATGGCCGGAAGGCCCGGGTGCTCACCGGCCTCTTTTCCTTTTTGTGCTGCGCAGGCGTGGTCGGCGCCCAAATGGAATCCATCGGCATGGTGTTCCACGTCCTTCTCGGCGTGGAGCATCACGTCGGGATCCTGCTCGGCTGCGGCATCGTGCTGCTTTACACCACCTTTGGAGGTTTACAATCCGTTATATTTGCGGATATTCTCCAATTTGTATTGCTCGCCGGAGGGATGCCGATTCTGCTGGTACTGGCTCTTATGAAGGCCGGAGGCCCGGGTCCCGTGCTGGAGGCCCTGCCGCCCGCCTATTTCGACCCCTTCAACGGCACGACGGCGGCGGGCTTCATCTCCCTGTTTCTCTCAATGATGCTCGGCGAGGCGCTCGCCCCGCCTTATACCCAGCGTCTCTTAATCGGCCGTAACGCCAAGGGGACCGCCCGCGGCACCATTCTCAGCGGGCTGTTCTCCATCCCCTTCTTCTTTGTGACCGGGGGCATCGGCCTGGCCGCCTATGCCCTGCAGGTGACGACGGACGCCGCCTCCGCCATGCCCGCCCTGATCCAGACCGTCCTGCCCATCGGGATCCGGGGGATGATGATGGCGGCGATGGTCTCCATCATCCTGTCGGCGGCCGACGGTTTTCTAAACGGGGCGGCGGTCAGCTTCGTCTGCGACGCCCTGATGCCGCTGAAGCCCGGGATGTCCGACAAAGCGCAGCTTTTCTGGTTGCGGGGCATCAATGTATTAACCGGATTGGCCGCAGTCTGCCTCGCGTTCCTCATCCCCGATGTGTTCGGCATTCTGGTGCTGGCCTATTCCTTCTGGAGTCCTCTCATCCTCGTGCCGCTTGCCGCCGCCCTGCTGGGGGTGAACTCGAACGGGCGGGCCTTCCGGTATGCCCTGCTGGCAGGGCTGCTCTCCACCCTCGTCTGGAACTACGGACTCGGGAAGCCGTGGGGATTCGAGGGCGCCATCGTCGGCACCCTGTGCAATTTCGTGGTTTTCGCGCTGTGCACCAGGGCGTATCACCGGTATCGTTCCCAGCGGCTGCGGGTCTGGCAATCCCGTTAACTTGTGAGCCGCCGCCCTTTTTGTTATACTGACAGGCAGGAGGGGATGCCCATGATCGTCAGCGCCAGCCGGAGAACGGATATCCCGGCGTTTTATCTGCCCTGGATGCTCGAACGGCTGCGGCAGGGCTATGCGCTCGCCCGCAATCCGCACAATCCCCGGCAGATCAGCCGGGTGGTTCTGTCCCCGGAAGAGACCGACTGCCTCGTGTTCTGGACCAAGGACGGAAGCGAACTGCTCGCGCATCTCGACGAATTGGAGAGCTTCGGTATTCCCTTCTATGTTCAGTGGACCTTGAATGGGTACGGCACCGACCTGGAGCCCGGGGTGCCTGAAAAACAGCGTCTCCTCGAGTCCTTCCGGGAACTCGGCCGCCGGCTGGGACCCCGCCGCCTCGTTTGGCGCTATGATCCGGTGCTGGTATACGGCCCCTACACGGCGGACTGGCATCTGCAGACGTTTGACCGGTTTTGCTGCCTGTTTTCGGGGATCACCGACACCTGCATCTTCAGTTTTGTGGATCTCTATGCCAAAACCCGCCGGGCCATACCGAAGCTGCAGGCCGTATCCGCGGAGGGCCGGGAGCGTCTCGCTTCCGGATTTGCCCGGAGCGCGGCGGCGGCCGGCATCGCGCTTCGCACCTGCTGCGAGGAGGGGAATTTCGGACGGTTCGGAATCGGACAAGCCGCCTGCATCGACCGGGCGCGAATCGAAGATCTGGCCGGGCATGCCTTTCCCGCCGTCCGGGACAGCGGACAGCGGCCCCACTGCGGTTGTATCCGCAGCGTGGATATCGGTGCCTACG
Organism: uncultured Oscillospiraceae bacterium; assembly: GCA_902461995.1. Taxonomy (GTDB): domain Bacteria; phylum Bacillota; class Clostridia; order Oscillospirales; family Acutalibacteraceae; genus UMGS1623. Next base: position 2,077 of record CABQAA010000162.1, read on the forward strand.
GCACCTGCGCACACGGCTGTGCCTACTGTTATGCCGCCGGGCGGGGAAACCCGCTCTCCGCTCATCGCCCGGACAGCCCGCTGCTCTCCGGCGAACTCGGGCCGGGCGACCGCGTGCCGCCGGGCCCGGGGCGGCAGCTGACCCTGTTTGACCGGACGGATCCGGGGAGATAATCCACTTTGTTTCAGAAAGGACGTGCAGCTGTTGTCCAGACAGCCCCAGCAGGTGCACATCTATCTCTATCGCCGAAATCCGCAGGGGACATGGGAATTCACCGTGTTCCGGCGGAGCGACGATCCAAAATGCTGGCAGGGGGTCTGCGGCGGTGTCGAAGAGGGCGAGACGATCGAACAGGCCGCCCGACGCGAATTGGCGGAGGAGGCGGGCATCCGCAAATCCCGGCCCCTGTACCGTCTGGACTGTTCCGGCTGCGTACCCGCCGACGCCTTTTCCGCACGGGCTCAGCAGGCCTGGAGGCAGAACGTCGTCGTGGTGCCGATGGTCTATTTTGCCATGCCCTTCAACGGGGAACCCGTCCTGTCCCATGAGCACTCGGAAATGGTTTGGCTGCCCTATGAGGAGGCCGAACGGTTGGTATGGTAAATCTGATGCCGGCGCATATCGTATTCAAAAACGATATCTGTCGTCTGTGCCAAGGCGATGCGGAAGCGCTCCTCGCTGAGCATCAATTCCTGTTCCATGTTTTTGCGGGCGGTGATATCGATGATGACGCAGTTCAGCACAGTGCCGTCCGCTCTCTTGGAAAAGGTCCCGCGAGTCAGCATACACACCATCGCCCCATCCCGGCGATAGATGCGCTTTTCAAATTCAAAGCCGCTATTTTTCTCCAGGGCATCGGACACCGCTTTCCGGATATACGGCACGTCGTCCGGGTGAATGGCCGGCAGCAGACGGTTCCCCAGTTCCTCGTGCATTTGCTCCGGGGTGTATCCATACATGGCAAAAAAGCCTTCGTTGCCGTACAAAAGCGTGAAATCATCGTCGAATGCCACTTCACATACGCCGCCCGGAATATTGGCAGCGAGGGATTTGAGGCTGGCATCCATTTCCCGGATGACTGAGACATCGCTCATCACCACGATATGGCCGGTGATACTCTCGTTTTCGTCCCGCAGATAGGAAACATCCACTTTGTAATAGCGGTTGCCCTTTTCCAGATAGGATATCTTCTCCCCGCACTTCATCCGTTCGGAACAGCAAGCCGCATTGCCGCAGATGGCCAGATCACACGCCGAACACGGCCGGCCGAGAAGCTCCTCCGCAGGCTTTCCGATCAGCTGCAAAGCGCTCTGATTCAGGAGTTTGAGCCGCCTGTCGGCATCTGTGATGATCAGCGGAGTGGGAAGACAGTCCAGGATCGTTTCATAATAGGTACGGAGATTGTGCAGCGGCGTGATATCGGAAATCACGCTGATCGCGTAACTCAGGCCGTTCTCCTCGATCACTTCCGCCTTTTCCAGTACCCACAGGCTGGATCCGTCTTTTGTCTGCAGACGGTATTCCAGCTCGAGTGTGGTTTTCTCGGCAGCCAGCTGATTTTCAATTGTCCTGCGGACACGGTCCGCGTCTTCCGGTGCCACCAGGCGGTAAAAACTGTCTGAAAAGCGGTCCCGGATTTCGCCCCTGGTAAACCCCACCATCCGCAGAAATCCGTCTGAGAGATAGATACAGGAGCAGGCATCGTCAAGACGGCATTTTTGCACCCCACAGGGGGCACGATCAAAGGTTTCTGCCGTTCCGGACGCCGTCGCCCGTACACGGCGGATCCGCCAGCCTTCCGGCTTCAAAGACAGCACCGCCGTCCATTCCAGCCTCAGGCCGGGGCCGCCGGTGTCCATCCGCATCTCCACGACACCGTGCCCGAGGGAGCGGCAAACCGGCTCCCCCATCGTCCATTTAGCTGAGAAGGTCCAATCCCGGCGTTTCATACAGGGTGTCCTCCCGAACCAGACGGCAAGCTTCCGGCAGACGATCTGCGGACAGATCCAGCAAAAACTGTACGACAACCTGCTCAGCCTCCACGCCGACCGTCATGTTTTCCATTTCGCCTTCCCGAACCGCTGGTTTGTCCTCACCCCGGCGGCACAGAAAAGCCGCAAAGGCAGAGGTCACCTTTGCGGCTTTTATAGCATATACCCATTCGAAATGATACAAAAAATTTCTTATAAAAATGTTCAAACAGGAACTGTTATTTCATTTAAATCCGATTTTGATTATAGGTTCCGGTCTTCCGATAGGATACGACATCCTGTTTAAAGCGCTTCCACGCATCCTCATGCTTGACAAAATAAAGCGGGCACAGCTTCCCCGTGACATCGTAATGCCGGATCAGATGCGTTTCGTCCAGTCCATATTGCCCGATCAGCCAGGAAGAGAGCTTGATCAGGGCGCCGTATGTGGCGTCGTTGAACCGCCCGGTTTCGTCCGGATGGCAGACCTCGATGGAAATCGTGTCGATGTTCCGGTCGTTGGTCGCAGACGATTTTTCATCCAGGGGTACGCACTGAACGACCTCCCCCTCCAGCCCGATCACAAAATGGGAGCTGACCTCCACCCCTTTTTGATTGAAATAGTTGCGGTTTTGCCTCGCCGTTGTGCCCGGGTTGGCCACATAATGGATGGCAATATCACGAATGGTATCGATCGGCGTGCCGGTTCTGGCGGCCCCGTCCAAATCGATGATCTGTTGGTCGATCCATTCGGGAATAACGATGGCGGCGGAGCCGCGGCTGTTCTCCGAAGTTCCGGATAGGCCGGGCCTCTCAGACGATTTCCAGATGCCATATACCAGCAGCGGTACGATTACCAGGAGGATACAGCCCCCGATCAGAAGCTGCCGGCGCCGTTTCCGACGGCGTTTCACCGCGCGTCTGCCGTTTTCGGTGTAGGAGGCGGGGATAGAATCCTTCATTTTTGCGGGACCTCTTTTCCTGATTCTGATCTCCTTGCTATTGTATCACAGACGGCAAGGAGGATTTTTAAGAAATAACAGGAATCCCCTTAATAATCCCATAAGATTCTTCCGGCCGGGCCATCTCGGAGCGCAATAATCACCCACAAATGGGGCCCTCAGGCTCTGTTTGGCGTGAACATTTTTCTCCATCCGCTTTTGTCGATCCGGCAGATCCTATCGACTGCTGTGGCTTGGCCTCCCGTCTGGTATACTCAGAATAAGTTTGAGAAGTGTTAAACATGAAAAAATGCGGAATCCTGATTTTTTGCGCCCTTTTTTGCGTATCCATGACGGCCTGTTCAACCAAACAGCCGCCGGCAGCCGCATCCTCGGCGGCCAGTTCGCCGCCATCCCCCTGAACCTGATGGGGGAAGCCGGCAAGGCTGACTACGCCGTGACCGGCAA
>CABQAA010000163.1 GCA_902461995.1 uncultured Oscillospiraceae bacterium
ACCGTGATATCCATCCTGCAACCGGCCTTCAAACGGCCAAAGGGACCCGCTATGCTTTACGGACGCTATGAACACAATATCGACGCGAAGGGGCGCATTTTCGTGCCCGCTAAGCTGAGAGAGAAGCTGGGCGATGCCTTTATCGCCGCGGCCGTGATGGATCATTGCGTCTGCCTGTATTCGATGGAGGAATGGGACAAGCTGCAGGAAGGGCTGGCCCAGATGCCCATGACCAAGGCGCGGAAGCTGCAGCGGTATTTGTCGGCCAACGCCGCCGACGTGCAGGTGGATGCCCAGGGGCGTATTCTGTTGCCCCGGCATCTGCTCGGCTATGCCGATCTCCAGAAAGAGGCGCTCGTCATCGGCGCGGGCAATCGGGCGGAGATCTGGAATCCCGGCGCCTATGAAGACGATATCGGTACCATGACCTCGGACGAGGTCGAGGCGGAGTTCATGGAACTCGGATTCTAAGGAGACCGCGGTCCCCCTCCCGTACCCGTAAGCAGCGGATTTTTATTTCTGCGTTGTAATACCCGGAATGCCGGCGGTTTTCCGGTACTTTATCGTTTGAAGCAGATAAAAACGATTCGCCGATCCGCGCATGATTATTTCAACCTGATGCCGGGAGGGCGGAAGATGGAGCAAACAAACACCGGCAGTTATCACCGTCCCGTCCTGCTCGAAGAAACCCTGGCCGCTCTGGCGGTCCGGCCGGACGGGGTGTATCTCGACGGTACGGCGGGCGGGGGCGGACATGCTTTCGCAGTCGCCTCTAGGCTGCAAAGCGGCCGTCTGATCGCGCTGGACCAGGACCCCGATGCCGTGGCGGAAGCGTCCGCCCGTCTGCGAGGGCTGCCGGCCACGGTGGTGAGGGCCAATTTCGCGGACATGGCCGGTGTGCTCCGGGATCTTGGGATCGACGGCGTGGACGGCATTCTGTTGGATATCGGCGTCTCCTCCCATCAACTGGATACCCCGGAACGGGGATTTTCCTATCATCACGACGCTCCGCTGGATATGCGGATGAGTCAGAGCGGCCGGACGGCCGCCGACCTGGTCGCCACCCTGTCGGAGCCGGAGCTGGCCACTATATTTTATCGGTATGGGGAAGAAAAGTTTTCCCGACCTATCGCCCGCGCCATCGTGCGGACACGGGAGACAGAACCGATTGTCACCACCGGCGCTCTGGCGGAACTGGTCAAAGAGGCCATTCCCGCTGCCGCCAGACGGGACGGGCATCCTGCCCGCCGCGTGTTTCAGGCGCTGCGCATCGCGGTTAACGGCGAACTCGACCGCCTGTCCGAAGGGCTGGACGCCGCGTTTGATTGCCTGCATGAAGGCGGCCGGCTGGCGGTGATCACCTTCCACTCCCTCGAGGACCGGATGGTCAAGCAGCGGTTCGCCGCTCTACTGAAAGGCTGCACCTGTCCGCCCGATTTTCCGGTCTGCGTGTGCGGACAGACCCCCGCGGCAAAGCGGATCCTGCGGCATCCCGCGACGGCCTCGGAACAGGAACTGAACAACAATCCGCGCAGCCGCAGCGCCAAGCTGCGCTGTATACAGAAGTTACACGAAAGAACCCGGTGAGCGTCCCGGACGCCGCTGTGAGAAAGGAGCAGCCGTCATGGCCAATTTGAACGGATCTGAAGCGTATGACCTCTCGCTGTTTGAACCGCGGGAGCCGAAGCTGGTAGCCCTAAAACCCAATAAAAAAGCCATAAAGGAAGCCAAACGCCGTACCCGGATCCAGTCGTTCTTAAATACAACTCTGACGCTGCTCAGCGCGGCAGCGGTCGTGGCCGTGGTCGGGTTGATGATCGCCAGCCGGATCCGTCTGACCGAGATGAACAGCGAGATCAGCCGCAAGCAGGCGGAGCTGAACCAGGTGATCAGCGAAACCAAACGCCTGGAGAGCGAACTCGCTTCCCGCACCTCCGCGCAGAGTGTGGAGGCCTATGCCAAGGAAAACGGCATGCAGAAAATGGAACCCGGCCAGGTCGCGTACATCACCGTGGAGCCGATGGATACCGAATCGGGTGAAAACAGCCAGGAGGAAACCGGTTTTTGGGAATCCGTCTGGAACACCATCGTCGGCTTTTTCAGCGGAGGGGACGGCTGACCGGCCGCCTGCCCCCGCTTTTATCCCATGAGAAGGCATACTTGTTCGATTGAGGCATAAGTATGAGATAGGAATGTCGCCAAGGACGGAACGGATAGGCAGTCGAGAGTTGGGATGGAAGCGTCTTGACTCTCCTTTTCTTATCCGGAAACATCGCCCGGTTTCGACGTTTTCTGCGAGGTATCAGACGTGTCAAACGAAACGAAAGTCAAAAAACTGGAGCCCAAAAAACCGGGCGCTACCAAGACACTTACGCGGCAGATGCGCCGTCGTCTGCTCGTCGTGATGGTGGTGCTGATCGTTTTCTGTTCCGGCGGTGTCACGGCACAGCTCTTTTCTCTGCAGATCCTGCAGTCGGAGTATTTGCAGCGGGGGGCGGTTTCCCAACAGCTCAGCGATATTACCATATCGCCCAACCGGGGTCAGATTTACGACGCGAACCTGTCCATTTTAGCCCTGACCCGGGAAGTCTGCACGGTGATCATGTCGCCGAAAAACATCGATGACGAAGAGACCCGCACCATGATCGCCGACGAACTGTCCGTCATGCTGGATGTGGATCGGAATAAGCTGTATGAACAGGCGTCCGACAAAAACTCCCAGTATAAAGTAGTCAAGGCCAAGATTGACAAATCGGTGGGAGACAGCTTTATCGACTGGGTACAGGAAAAAGAGCTCAATGCGGTTTTTCGCGTCATCACCGATTACAAGCGGGAATACCCAATGAACAACCTGCTCTCGAGTGTCTTGGGTTTTGTCGGTTCCGATAATCTGGCTAAGGAAGGGCTGGAAGTCCAATACGACGAGGTGCTCTCGGGCACGCCGGGGCGGCTGGTGACCGCGCTCAACGCCTGGGGCGATGAGCTGCCCACACGGCTCCCTTATGAAAATACGGTGGATGCGGAAGACGGATATTCCCTGGTGCTGACGGTCGATCAGAACATCCAGCAGGTTGCGGAAAAATATCTGGAAGAGGCCATCAACGAATATGCGGCCAAAAACCGCGGCGCCGCTATTGTTATGGATGTGCAGACCGGCGCCATCCTCGCTATGGCGACAAAAAAGGATTACAATCCCAACGATTACCTGACCATAGCCGATCCGGACGTCGCGGCGCAGATCGCGCTGCTTTCGGGGGATGAACAGGCCGCCGCGGTGGTCAAAGCCCGCAACGAGCAATACCGGAACAAGGCGGTTTCCGACTTTTACGAGCCGGGCTCGGTGTTCAAAACCGTGACGGCGTCGATCGGGCTGGAAGAAGGAATCGTCAGCGAGGATTCCCGCTTCACCTGTGTGGGGTATTACACCCTGCCGGGGGTCAAACCCATGCGGTGCCATGTTTATCCGAATAATCACGGCAGTCAGAATTTCGTGCAGGCCATCGCCAATTCCTGCAATCCGGCGTTCATGACGCTCGGGAACCAAATCGGAGCCCATCTGTTCTTCAAGTATTACACAGGTTTCGGATTCACCCAAAAGACCGGCATCGATCTGCTTGGCGAACCGATGGTGACATCGGGCCTTTATCACCATGAAGAGGCCATCAAACCGGTCGATCTCGCCACCTCCTCCATCGGGCAGACCTTCAAAGTGACCCCCTTGCAGATGGTCACTGCCCTTGCGGCCATTGCGAACGGCGGCAACCTGATGCAGCCCTACGTTGTGCAGCAGGTAGTCGACAGCAACGGCAATGTGATTTCCAACACCGAGCCGAAGATTAAGCGGCAGGTCATCTCGGCCGACACCTCCAAGCGGATGGCAGCCATGCTGGAAAATGCCGTGGCAGGCGGTGCCATCAAAAATGCCTATGTGTCGGGATACCGGGTGGCCGGAAAAACCGGTACATCCGAGAAAACCGAAATGAAGGATGACGACGACCCCACCGGCAAGGATGTGGAAGTGGTGGCCTCCTTTGGCGGCTTTGCCCCGGCGGATAATCCGCAGGTAGCCGTGCTCGTCATGGTGGATGAACCGAACAAAAAATCGGGCGGCGCTGTTGCGGCCCCGGTAGCCAAAAAGATTCTCGAAAACATCCTGCCTTATCTCGGCGTCGAACCGCGGTATACCGAGAAGGAACTGGCTGAGCTCAACCTGACGGTGCCCCGTCTGACCTCCCTGACCACGGCCGAAGCGGAAAACTCTCTCAAGAGCAAATCTCTCAAGTCCCAGGTGGTCGGCAGCGGCGCAACGGTGGTCCGGCAGGTGCCGGAGGCCGGCACGTCCATTCCGAAGGACGGTACGATTTGGCTGTATACCGACGAAACCCCGACCGAAACCGCGACGGTGCCGGACTTCCGGGAGAAAACCGTTGCCCAGGTTAATCAATCCGCGTCTGCCGCGGGACTCAATATCCAGCTCTCCGGCATCACGGCCGGCGACGGCGATCCCAAGTCGGCCCGCCAGTCGGTAGCCCCCGGTACCAAGGTGCCAAAGGGGACGGTGGTGAAGGTGGAATTCATCTACGAGGATACCGTCCATTAGGATCCGATATTCAAACAGAATACGAGGCGACCTGTTTATGAAAAACAAGATTCATCAACAGGACGTGTCAATCAAGGCCCCTTCCCGCCAGATGTGGCGGCGGTCGCTGCTCATTCTCGCGATCGTTTGTCTCTGCTTTGCGGCGGTGGGCGGAAAACTCGCCGTTATCCAGATCGGGGAATACGCCGTCTGGCAGGAACGGGCCATGGAACAGCAAATGTCCAACAGCATCATATCCCCGAAACGGGGGCTCATATATGATACCAACATGGAGGTGCTCGCGCAGACCAAGGAAGTTGCGACCATCATCATGGCCCCGAGCGAGATTCCGGACGAGGCCACCCGCACTCTGATTGCGGATGAGCTTTCGGTTCTGCTGGAACTCAACCGGGATGCGCTCTACAAAAAAACCGGGAAGAAAACCTCCCTCTATGAGGTGATCAAAGCCAAAATCGACCATGCTCTCTGCAACACCTTCATTGACTGGGTGCAGGAACACCAGTTCACCGGTATCTTTCGTGTGATCCAGGATTACAAGCGGGAATACCCACTGGGGAGCGTCCTCTCCTGCGTACTCGGCTTCACCGGCACCGACAACTACGGCCTGGAAGGGCTGGAGGCCAAGTACGACAGCCGCCTTGCCGGAAAAGCCGGCCGGGTGGTGACGGCCAAGAACGGCTGGGGGGACGCCATGCCGAACGATCTGCGGTACGAGAGCACCATCGAAGCCGAGGCGGGCAACAGCCTAGTGCTCACCATTGACGAGACCATCCAGCGGATTGCCGAGAAATATCTCGAGATCGCGGTGAAGGAGACGGCCGCCACCAACCGGGGCGCCGCTATCGTCATGGACG
>CABQAA010000164.1 GCA_902461995.1 uncultured Oscillospiraceae bacterium
CGCCCATGAGGGCGGCCAGCAAAGACAACTCCGGCTGGGGCCGGACCCGTTATTCCCACTGAAGCGGCGGTTCGGACCCATCCTCGAGCGCCTCGTCAATAAGCCGGAGCATCTCGAGCGTGCTGCGGAAAGATTGTTGTTTTTGGGATTCCACCCATTGGATGGAGCCCTGCCATGTGGAATTGCGGCGGAATTGTACGTGGATGATGAAAGTGGCCTTGTCTTTTTCACTCATGGTTCCGATGCCTTTCCTTTCTTTGCGGGTCTCGGACCTTTTCTTATCGGAAAAACAGCGATACTCATCAAAACGGCTGGGAAATGAGAGAGAGTCGAACAACTCATCCAAAACGGCCAGCAGTTCCCGGTCGTTGGAAAACGGGATGGTTTTATCGTAGTAAGCGTTGTAGACCTGGCCGCAGGGTATCCGATTTTCGAAGGATGAGATGCGGACCGTCACCTGGGTCGACATCGCCGTGACTAACGGTTTCACGGTTACCACCATGTGGTTATGGCCTCCCCTCCTTTTTGTCTAATTATAAAATCATCCGGTCACAAGTCGGTCACAGCTTAAAACGAAAGTGGCGGGGCATCACAGACATGACTTGCCAGCTCATAGCGGCAGCTTTTTGGCCAGAGCCTCCGGATTGGCGCTATAGAGGAGTGCATTGTCCCGGGAGATGATCCCGTCTTGGGCCAGGCGAAGAAGATCCGTATCCATGGACTGCATGCCGAGGGAACTGCCGGCATACAGTACATTGTCAATCTGATAAATTTTCGATTCCCGAATCATGGTCTGGACTGCGGGGGTGACGACCATGATTTCGAATGCGGGAACCAGCCGGCCGTCGAGGGTGGGAATGAGCTGCTGAGAGACCACCGCCTGCAGAACCATAGACAGCTGCACCCGGATTTGCTGCTGCTGATTCGGGGGGAAGACATCGATAATCCGATCGATGGTCTTGGCAGCGCCGACCGTGTGCAGGGTGGACAGGACGAGCTGCCCCGTTTCCGCGGCGGTGATCACGGTGCGGATGGTTTCGAAATCCCGCATTTCGCCGAGCAGAATCACATCGGGGGCTTGACGGAGCGCGGCCCGCAGGGCCGGTTCATACCCGCCGGTGTCGTGCAGGATCTCCCGCTGACTGACGATGCAGCGGTCGTGGGTATGGAGATACTCGATGGGATCTTCCAATGTGATGACATGGCCATCCCTCGAGTGATTGATCCGGTCGATCATACAGGCGAGCGTGGTGGATTTGCCGCTGCCGGCAGGCCCCGTAATCAGAATCAGGCCCTTCTGGCAGCGACACAGGTTCAGTACAGAAGCGGGGATGTGCAGGGAGGCCGCATCGGGCAGAGTGAATGAAACGATCCGCAGAACGGCGGACAAGGATCCCCGCTGCTTGTATGCGCTACAGCGGAAACGTCCGAGACCACTGACGGAAAAGGAAAAATCGTCGTCGCCGGTTTCCAAAAGCGGGGTCATATCCCGCTTTCTGTTCAGGTCATAAATAGAGCGGATCAGCATTTCCGTATCTTCCGGTTTCAGATGAGCGCCCTGCGACTGCACGACCCGCCCGTTGATTTTATAGGCGATAGGGCTGCCGGAGACAATCAGGATATCCGACGCTCCCGCTTTCATCGCGTGTTCCAGCATGGGCTGCAATTCGATCGGCACGATGCTCGCCTCCTCAGTTGTTACCCGGCCAGACGGGAAGGGGACTTTCTTCAGCCGGTTCATTGGTGCTGCACAATACGCGGCGCAGAAGTTTCGTGCGCAGGGGATCAGTCAAAGGCAGGATTTCGAGCTCGGTGACAATCTCCTGCCCGTTACCGGCCGGGACGGAGAAGGTCAGCCGCCCGTCCGAGAGGGCTACCGTTTCCAGGGACGGGAGAAGCTGCCGGATCAGAGCCAAATACACCGCTTCCGGCCCCTGCGCCGCGTCGGGCGGCGTGAGACCGGGAGTTTGGAGACGCCCGGTCTGGGTCAGGGAGACGGTCTCCCGGCGGGCAGAGACAAGCAGGTCATCAATCGCAGCGAGAGTCTGCTCGACGGTGTCGTCCGCCTCATAATAAGCAACGGTATAATCAAAGGCCTTCTGTGTCAAACGGAGATCCGCCCGGGAGGACAGGAGAGAGAGGACCCCAAACGTGGTCAGTGCGAGCACCACAAAAATCATCAGGATGGAGGAAGCCCCCATCCAGCCGGGGCGCCTTTTATTCATAGCGGCACCTCCTCGGCAAAGGGAAGATAACGGGTAAGCGGCAGGCGGCAGAGCGGATCCGGATCGGCGCCTGCATACACGCAGATTTCACCGCGTTCGAGCTGCCCGGCGAGGGCGTCACCGTCCGCCACCAAAACGGTTACGGTCAGGCCGTCGTTGTATGCACGCGTATAAAGCGCGGAGAGGTCCTCTTCGATGACATAGGTCCAGCCGTCGGCGGAATCGAACATGGCCGTGCCCTTGACACGGAACTGCTCCGCCGTATCCTGCGCGCGTTCGAGCGCGTCGCTGATCCGGCTGCTTTCCTGTTCTTTGCCATGTGCCGCAACAAACAGCCGGAGCGTAACAGCGGTGGACAGGGAAAAGAACAGGATGACGAGAATGAGTTCCAGCAGGAACGCCATCGAACCGCTCTTTTTCATCGAACCCCTCCTTCCGCTGGTATCAAAATCGTTTATTCACGGGTCAAAGCGATATGCATGGTGTGGGGCCGGCCATCCCGACCGGCCGAGGTGACGGTGAGAAGGCCGTCTTCCTCCGCAAAGGAAAAGGCGGTCAAAGCCGTCACCGTTTCGCCCTTTTCGGGGTGAAACGGCGACCCCGCCTCGATCAAATATTCTTTCAGGGCGCCGCCCGTGTAATAAATACAGGTTTCGAAATCCTCTCCGTCGACTGTCTGGGTGAGCACCAGGACGGACAGGCTACCTCGGGTTTCCAGCGCAGCCCGGTCGGAGGACCGGATTTTATTCGCGACATAGGAAAGAGAGGCGCGCACATCGCCGCGGGCCTCCGTGTTTTCGACCGTGCGCTTGTATATCCGGGAACCGATGAGGATGAGCAGCATGGACAGCAGGGCGAAAAGACCGTACAGCAGGAAGACGAAGAGCGTGTCGATGGTATGCTTTCGGTTCAAGTCTCTTCGCCCCCTTCCGCCAGGACAGCGGCGGGGGAGACTCCTTCGCCGCGGCGGACCACCTGTACGGTGGGCCAGATGTTGGAGCCGAACGGTTCATAGTCCACGACATAGCGTTCGTGATCGATGAAGAGGCCGTAATGCTCTTCCAGATAAGAGAGCGAATCCGGATACGCGCCTTCGATGGCGTAGCAGCTCACGAGGGATTTCCGGATCGCGCGCTCCAGAACGTGCTGCTGTTCGTCTTCCGCGGTTTTGGAAATCCGGGAGAAGCCGAAAAGAAACACCAGCAGCACCACGGCAGCGAGTAGCAGGGAACACAGCACCCTCCAGAACGTGCGGGTGCGCCGGACCGGATAGAGGTGCATGGAATCACCAGCCTTTCGCGGGAATTCATCCTGTTCAGCCGATAGAGGACAGGATACTGATCAGAGGAAGCATCACCGAAAGCAGAATGCTTCCGATGATCACCGACAGGAGGATCACCAGCGTCGGCTCGATGACCGAAACCAGGCCCGACAGGGATTCGTCCACATCGGTCTCGTACTGCTCGGCCATCTTGCTCATCACGTCGTCGAGACGGCCGGTTTTTTCTCCCGTTTGAATCAGACGGGCATACAGGCCGGTGAAGAGATCCAGCTTCAGCAAAGCGGCGGAAAAGGCCATACCGCCGGACACGTTGTTCCGGCAGAGGCGGATCTTGTTTTTAACGACGGGATCGGCCACCACCTCTTCGGCCAGCTCCAGCGATTCTCCGAGATTATACCCGCTCGAAAGCAGCATGGACATCACAGAGGCAAAGCGGCCGGAAGCGAACTGCCGGTAAAGACGGCGGAGGACAGGGAGATGCGCACTGCAGGACATGAGAATGCCGCGCCCCTTGGCGGACAGGGACAACACGAGCAGAACGACGAGCAGGAGCAGAAGCACACCGATCACGACCAGCGCGCAGCGGCCGATGCCGACGCCGAGATTCATCAGACCGGTGTTGGCAGCCGACTCGGCCCCGAGGTCCGTGAGAACCGAAGAAAAGATGGGCATAACCGCCACCACCAGTACGGCGATGACCGCCGCCATCAGCAGAATAAGGACAATGGGATACAGCACCGCGCTGCGAACGGTTCCACGCAGCCGGTCCTCCCGCTCATAATACAGGCTCAGAGAGTCGAGGACTTCCTCGAGTTTACCGGCGGTTTCCCCGATGCGGATCATCTGGACCATGTAGACGGGAAAGATCCCCACGCTGCGGACCGCTTCGTACAGGGATCCGGTTTCCTGCGCCACGTCGGCGATCTGCCGCAGCAGGTCCCGGCCGGCCCCCGAACCCTCCGCCGTCAGGGTGGAAAGCCCTTCCCCGAGCGGGATACCGGCCTTGAGCAGCAGGCCCGCCTGGGTGCAGAAAAGCGCCGTTTCCCTGGCCGGGATCCGGCCGGCGGCCGCCCGCGGGGCGGATGTGTTTTTGTTCATGGTCAAAACCATTCCTTTCTGACAGCCGTCGTACCTTCCGTGATTCCGCACCTCCAAAGGCGGGGGAGGCGCCACGTTTTTCCATACGGCCGGTCCGTCAATACAGCCTCAATCCGGTATAATGGCTGCCGTTGCCGATGTAGTCCTCGATTCCCTGGCCCATAGAAGCGCCGAAAGTCGCGTCCATAAGCTTCCAGGTTCCGCCTTCAAAGTAAATCTGGATGGACAGCCAGCCCTTTTCTTTGGTGTAAATCAGGTTCCAGGCGTGGCTCAGATCGCCCGGTGAGACGGTGCCGATCACGAGCTTGGTCGGAATATTCTGGGCGCGCAGCATAGCGGTCACCAGCGCGGCGTAATCGAAGCAAATGCCTTTGTTGGTGCGCAGGGTGTCGTCCACATCGGGCAGATAGCCGGAGGTGACCGAGTTGGCTTTGGCCGTGTCATACTTCACATTTTCGGTGACATACCGGTATATCGCCTCGATCTTAGAAAGATCGCTTGACATGCCCGCGCATAAATCAAACGACTTTTTGACCGCCGCGGAAGATGCGGTATAGGAGACGTATTGGTTAGGATACAGAAAGGGGGTGTACACGCTGGAAAGAGAGACGCTGAGCGTCACGGAATAGAGTTCGCTGTAGCTGTTTCCGGAGATGTTGCGCATGACCCGGACTTTATATGTTCCGTTTCCGGCCTGAAGCGGAAACACCTCATACCGGCCGGCGGTGTTGAGATCGTAATTATAGGTACGTCCGGGCGTGACCATCTGCACCTTGATCTTGGAGGCGCTGCCGCTGTATTTCACCATCACATACCCGTCCTCGATATGGCTCGCGTCGATC
>CABQAA010000165.1 GCA_902461995.1 uncultured Oscillospiraceae bacterium
CCCGATCCCAGGGCCCCCCCTCAGGAGACCGCAGCAGCGCCATAATCGTCAGCAGATCGTCGACCGTGTACCGGTCCTTAGTTGGGAACGAGACAGCCATATGCTTTCCTCCGCATCGGAGATCCCGCCTCACATCGTGTATGGAAAACCCGACGTTCGGTTCGGAACACCCTTATATTAACCCATCTGATTTCCTTTTTCAAGAACTTTGTGCAATTTTTTCTTTGAAGCGAAGCCTAAAAAGGCAAATTTTAGGTTTGAATCCGTGTTTTCCTGGTGATTTTGCCAGTTTCCACCAGTTTATCGCGAGAGAATGTCTTTTACAGCCTCCGAGACCTTGGCCCGCACCCGGTCGATATCGAGGGTGAGAAAAGCCCCATCCCGATACACCACCCGGCCGTCCACCATCGTCAGGCATACGGCCCCGCCGTTTGCCGCATAGACGAGATTGGACAAGGCGGCGTGACAGGGTGTCATGGCCGGTGTTTCCATATCCACCATCACGAGATCGGCCCGATAGCCGACGGCAATATCCCCGGTCGTCTCCCGTCCCTGGGACAGCGCCCCGGCCCGGGTCGCCATATAGAAGGTTTTGGAGGCCGGAAGGGCGAGCGGATCTCTCTCCACGCCCTTGGCCAGCAGAGAAGCGGTGCGCATCTCTTCAAACATATCCAGCGCGTTGTTGCTGGCAGCGGAATCGGTTCCAATGGCGACCGGAATGCCCAGGCCGCACATCTTCGTCACCTGCGCAACACCGCTGGCGAGTTTCAGGTTGCTTTTGGCGCAGTGGGCAACCGTGGCGTCCCGCGTATGGGCGATCAGCTCCATATCGAGATCGGTCAGCCAAACGCTGTGTGCCAGTGTGACCGGGTTTTCGAGCACACCGGTATCCTTGAGGACCTGCGCGGGCGTTTTCCCATGTCGTCCGACGCATTCGAGCTGCTCCTTCCGGGTTTCGGCCAGATGCACCTGCATGCGCGCACCGGCGTCCGCCGCCAGAGCCGCGGCGTCGTACAGAATATCGGGGCGGGTGGTATATTCGGAATGGGGGGCTACATCGATGAGAATGCGCCCATCCTCTGCCCCGTGCACAGACGCGAGCAAATCCCGGATCTCCCCATAGGCGGGCAGATCCCGGAAGGCTTTCGACGGATCGAAACAGCTGATGCCACGGCCGATATTCGCTTTGATGCCGCAGGACATGGCCGCTTCAGCGATGCGGTCACAGAAATAATACATATCGCTGAAGGAGGTGGTGCCCGAGGCGAGCATCTCGGCCATGCCGAGCAGGCTGCCCCAGTAGACGTCCTCCCCCGTCAACTTGTCCTCAAACGGAAAAATCCGCCCCGTCAGCCAGGTGTCGAGAGGCAGATCGTCGCCGTATCCCCGCATGAGGGTCATGGCGACATGGGTATGGGCATTGACGAGGCCCGGCATCAGCAGCCGGCCACGGCCGTCCACCCGCTCGCCCTCCGCCTGTTCCGGCTTTTCCGTGCCGATATACGTGATCTGCGTTCCCCGGACCACCACGTTCTGATGCGGATGGAACGTGCCGTCGGCACGAACCACCAGAATATCGTCAAACCACATCCGTTTGGCCCCCTTAAATCACCTCGATGATTTTTTTCATGAGCGAGCAGAAGGTGCCGGCCACCACGGCCGCATTCTGTGTCACTTCCTGATCGCTCACCTTAACGCCCGGCTTCATACCCGCGGCGAGATTCGTGATGCAGGACAGGCCGAGCACCGCCATGCCGCACTGGCTGGCCGCAATCGCCTCGGCAACCGTCGACATGCCGACCGCATCGCCGCCGAGCGTGCGGATGGCACGGATTTCTGCCGGCGTTTCGAACTGCGGACCGGCCATGAAAAAATATACACCTTCGCGCAGCGGGATCGCCAGTTCCTCCGCACAGCGGCGGGCCTTGGCGGCCAAAACCGGCGAATAGGTGTGGGTCATATCGAAAAAGCGCTCGCCGAACCGGGGATCGAGCTCCCCTCTGGCCGGGCTTTCCGCGCAAAGTTTGATATGATCGGTAATGAGCATCAGGTCTCCCACCCGGAACGATTCATTGACCCCTCCGGCAGCATTGGTCAGCACGAGTTTCTTCACGCCGAGCAGGTACATGACCCGTACATAGAAGGTCACGGTATCCATATCGTAGCCCTCGTAATAGTGAAAGCGGCCGGACAGCACCGCCACCGGACGGCCGGACAGACGCCCGACAACAAGCTTTCCCGCGTGGGATTTCACCGTTGAGCGGGGAAATCCCGGAATCTCCGCATAAGGGATCGTCACCGGATCCTGCACGTCACCGGCCAGCCGTCCGAGGCCGGACCCCAAAACCAGACACACCTCCGGCAGGGGGGAAATCGACTTCCCCAGCCGTTCCCGGATATACACCGCCGCTTTTTCATGCTCCGCAAATGAAATGGCCAACTTGTTCTCACCCTCTGTCAAAGAAATAGGGGTTCACTCGGAACCCCTACTCGGATTATTTCTGTTCGTCTTCCGTTTTGTCTTCCGCCTTCTCTTCTTTTACCGGGCGTTCAAGCTTCGCCCCGCACTTTTTGCAGAAGAGCGAATCGTCGGTGTTGACCGTGTTGCACACCTTGCAGCACACCGCATTCCGGTATTCGAGCACCTTGGCGCGCAGCGTCTCGAGTTTGGCGTATTGATCGTCCACCTTGGCGACGCATTCGTCCACCATGGAGGTCACGTCCTCACCGGCTTTTTTTCCATCATATACCAACCGGCCGAGGCCTTCCAGAATCGACGTGATTTCCCGCTCGGTATCCGCCATCTCCATCTTTAGCTTCGTCACTTCCACGAAATCCGAGGTTTTCTTCCCCGCGGTTTCGGCCACGTTCCGGGCTTTGCACAGCACATCTTCAAATGTTCCCATCAATCTCAGGCTCCTTTCGCTCTGTGATAGCTTCATTATAGACGATATTTCCAGCAAATTCAATAAACAATATATGAACAAGCCTTAAGAATACAGGCCTCCGCCCAAAAATTCGCGCAGAAGGGAATCCTGCGGCACGAGATCGGCCGGCAGGGAAACGAATCCCATGAGCGCTTCGATCAAATGATCGATCACATCTCGGTTCGGAACCTCCGCCGGAACCTGACGCAGCAGGGGAAGCAGCGCCGTCCCCAGCACGCACGGCTCATAAGCATGGGTGGTGTCGATCACCGCGTCGGCCGTATCGACATAGGGAAACATATAGAGATTCTCCCCCCGCACCACCTGCGGCCACATACCCAGCGTATTTTCCAGGGAGCTGCTGCGAAATTTGTAATCCCGCAGCATCCGCCGGACCAGGCGGATATCCCGCCGTTTCAGCCACTTGTCGCTGCCGTTATACACGGGGGTGACGGTGTTGATAAACACCTTGTACAGGCTGTCCCCCGACAAATGCTCTTCAAATACGGGATTGAGCGCGTGGATGCCCTCGAAAATCACGACCGACTCCGGACCGATGCACAGCGGCCGCGTTTCGACGGCGGGGCGCCCCGCCATAAAGTCGAACAACGGCAGGTCGGTGCGGCCCTTTTCAATGATCTCCTGCATGCAGACCTGAAGACGATCCAGGTTGAGCGCCTCGAGCGCCTCATAATCGTAGTTGCCGTCCTCGAGAACCGGCGCCAGTTCCCGGCCCCGGTAGAAATCGTCGAGGGACACCGTGTGGGCATCCACCGCCAGTTCCCGCAGGGAATCCCGCAGCAGCAGAGCCGTCGTGGTTTTGCCCGACGACGTGGGCCCGCACAGCATGACGATCCGCCGCCCGTGCAGTCCCGCGGCGAGGTGCCGCGCCAGACGGGCCACCTCCCCCGCATAGCGGGCGTCCTCTTCTTCTACAAAGGCCGGCGCGTCCCCGAGCGCCCGCCGGTTGATATCCTCCAGCGGCAGCTGCCGCCGTTCCACAAACGATTTCATGCTCTGTCCTTTCCCGGATGTGATTCACAGAAGCGTTCAGCCGCTTCTTTCCAGCATTTCCATCCACGTACCGCGCTATACGGTCTTTTATGCAAAGGCCGCTTCTTTCATTCTATTCTATCTGGTTGTTTTTGGATATTCCAGTATAAATTTATGAACATTTGATCCGTTTGGCATCGATCCAATAAAAAAAGCGGATACTCCCATCGGAATATCCGCCTGTGTACAAGATGCCGAGGCAATCATCGAAAAACATCACAAATACCGATATCGGCACAGTCGAAAATACGGGCGCCGCGGTCGGGATTCAGGGCGATGACGGTGCCGGCCTGCTCGATCCCGCAGGTATGCTGAACAGCGCCGGAAATCCCAATCGCCACATAGACGGCCGGCCGGATCGTTTTGCCGGTCAGCCCAACCTGATCCGTATACGGAGCGAGGCCGGTATCCACCAGAGCACGGGACGCAGCCAGGCCGTATCCCCGGCGCTCCGCCCATTCCCGAATTTCCGGAAGCTGCGCCGCCGCACCAGCACCCACGCCAACGACGACCTGCTGCCCAACGCTTCCGACGGGCCGGACCGTGGCCATTTGAGGCTGCCGACGGCAAACAACGGTGGCGATGAGACTGCCGCCAAAAGCCGGCCGCACCATCTGCAGAGAACGGCCGTCAACGACAAAATCGGTGCAGTCCGCACACAACCCCGTTTTCAGCAGCGCCGCCACCTGCGGGGCGGTCCGCCGTCCCCACAGTCCGCCGTCCCACAGCACCACTTCCGGTTTTTCCCGGCGAATCCGCACCGCCAGCCCAAGCGGCGTATCCTCCTCCAGTATCCGGACATGCTCCGCGATCCTCTGCGCCCAATCCAGAGCTCCCGTCCCCACGCAAAATACCTCCGGAAGCTTCGGACCGTCGGGCCGGGATTCCGCTTTTTCCTGCGGTTTGGCCAGCGCCTCCGCGATAATCTCTTCCAGCCGTTCCAGCCGGACAAAGCGGCAGCGGCGCAAGCCGGTCCGGCATTCGCAGGTTTTCAGCACTCTGGTGGGGGATCCTCTCAGACCGCACTGTTCCGGATCCGCCCCCAACGCCGCCGCGTCCCACAGCTCCACTTCCCCCTGGCGGCTCCCCAGACGGGGAAACCGCAGGGACGCGATGCGCTCCACCGTCAGAAGCGCCGGTAAGGCGGCGGATTCTTCCCCGAACCGGGACACGCACCGGACACGCGGCTTTTGCACATCCAGCTCCAGCACATTGGTGATCACCGGGATCCCCAGAAGGGCGGCCAGAGCCGGACCCGTCTGGGCCGTATCTCCGTCCGTGCTCTGCCGGCCGCACAGGATCAGATCGGCTTCCAGCCTGCGCATGGCCAGAGACAACACATAGGCGGTTGCCAGGGTATCCGCCCCGGCGAAAGCATGATCCGACAGCAATACCGCCCGGGAGACTCCCAATCTCGTCAGCGCCTTCAGCGGCTCACGGCAATCGGGCC
>CABQAA010000166.1 GCA_902461995.1 uncultured Oscillospiraceae bacterium
TCTCTCACTCCGAATCGACGCCCATCGATGATCGGCCGGATCCCGATTTTCGGGTGGTTGCAGCCCTGATTCATATCGTTTCGCTCCTTCAAAATTTGATCTGAACGGGATTGTTATTTCCCGCTCTTCTCCCCACGGTTACAGGCCAAGTGTAGCATAGGAAAACCTAGAAAACAAGCCATTTTTTGCGTTTATGCATGCCGAACTCCAGCGTTCATTTTTCGCCGTCTTTTCCCATCCAAACGCTTATTTTTTCGATGGTTTCCCCCACCGGACGGGAGCCGTCCACCTCGAGACACGGACAGGGCGCCCCCGCCAGCCAGCGGTCGAGCAGCGCCCGACTTCTGGTGTCGGGGCCGGCCGTGTCGAACATCGCCGCCCACGTGAGAAAGGCAGCGTGCCCTTCCGCCATATCCCCGCCCGGACGGATGCGCTCGCCGAATGCGGCATACTCTCTTGCCTTCAGCCGCTCGAGCCGCAGGGTCGTGGGGGTTACGATCCGGACGACGGCGTTAAGTCGTGGGATCAGCGAATCCCCCCATCCGCAGAAAGAGCCGGACAGCACGGCGCTTCCAGCCCGTTCCAGGTCGTCTGTCAAAAGACGGAGCCGTTCCTCCCGTGGACGGGGCGTGACAAAAGGCGGGTCGGTGGGCTGCCAAAAATAGTCGTCGATATCGAAATGGGGGATACACCTGGCTGCTGCCAGCGCTTTCCCCACGGTCGTCGTTCCCGACCCCGAGGCCCCGATGATGAGGATGAACATCGGATGTTTCTCCTTTTGATAAAAATAACCGAACCGGGCGATAGGATGCCCGGTTCGGTTTCTTCCTGTTATTGCAGAGCCTCCAGGCTCTGATCGAGCAGCGCGATCTTGTCCTGCAAACGGGCGGCGTTTTCCCGGGCACCGGCCACAACCGCCTCCGGCGCCTTGTCGGTAAAGGCCTTGTTTTCGAGCCTCGCCACCACCCCGTCGAGCTGCTTCTGCACGTTCTCCCGCTCTTTCTGCAGGCGGGCGCGCTCGGCCGCTTTGTCCACCAGCTCGTCCATCGGAATTTTGATGGTCGCGTCAGGGGTGACGATGCTCACCGCACCGGGCAGGTCGAACCCGTCGCCCACCCGAACCTCGGACGCCGAGGCGAGGCGGCAGAGGAAAGGCGCCCCTTTCTCAAACGTATCGCGGTATCCCGTCTCCACATACACGAGCGCACGGCGGGACGGCGGGACGTTCATCTCAGCCCGGCGGTTCCGGACGGCTCGGATGGCCTCCATCAGCCGTTCCATCTCCTTTTCCTCCTCCGGGAAGGACAGGGCCGGATCGGTCTTTGGCCAGGGGGCCACCACCAGAGCACCGCCCGCGTGCGGCAACGCCTGCCAGATCTCCTCCGTGATGAAGGGCATGAAGGGATGCAGCAGTTTCAGGATCCCCTGCATCACCCACAGCAGCACCCGCCGCGCGTTTTCGGCGGCCCTATCGTCGTCGCCGGACAGGCGGGATTTGGAAAGCTCGATGGTCCAGTCGCAGTAGCTGTCCCAGATGAAATCGTACAGCTTCTGCACGGCCAGACCCAGCTCGAATTTCTCGAGGTTGTCCGTCACCGCACCCACTAGGGTATTGAAACGGGAGACAATCCACTTTTCGTCGAGCGTCAGGGTGTCGGGCAGGCCGGCGGGCACCTCGTGCCCCTCCAGGTTCATCAGAAGGAACCGGGCGGCGTTCCAGAGCTTGTTAGCGAAGTTCCGGGAGGATTCCACCTTCTCCGGCATGAAGCGCATATCGTTCCCCGGGCTGTTGCCCGTCGAGAGCATGAAGCGGAGCGCATCGGCGCCGTATTGGTCGATGATTTCAAGCGGATCGATGCCATTGCCGAGGGATTTGGACATTTTCCGGCCCTGGGCGTCCCGCACCAGTCCGTGGATGAACACGGTGTCGAAGGGCACATGGCCCATATGCTCGAGTCCTGAGAACATCATGCGGGCCACCCAGAAGAAGATGATATCGTAGCCGGTGACCAGGGTGTTGGTGGGATAGAAGTACTCCAGCTCCGGGGTTTTATCCGGCCAGCCCAAGGTGGAGAAGGGCCACAGAGCGGAGGAAAACCAAGTGTCCAGGGTGTCCTCGTCCTGATGCAGATGGGCGCCGCCGCACTTCGGGCAGACGGTCGGATCCTCCCTCGACACGATCAGCTCCCCGCAGTCGCCGCAGGTCCACGCCGGGATGCGGTGCCCCCACCACAGCTGGCGGGAGATGCACCAATCCCGGATATTGTTCATCCAGTTGAAATACACCTTATCGAACCGCTCGGGCACGAATTTGGTTTCGCCGTTCTTCACCGCCTCGATGGCCGGGGCGGCCAACGGCTCCATTTTCACGAACCACTGGAGGGACACCCGGGGCTCGATCACGGTGTGGCAGCGATAGCAGGATCCCACATTGTGCTTCATAGGCTCGGTCTTGACGAGATAGCCTCCGGCCTCGAGGTCCGCGACGATCGCCTTCCGGCATTCCGTCAGCGTCATACCCTGATACTTCCCGGCCAGTTCGTTCATATGCCCGTCCTCGGTGGTGACGGTGATCACCTCGAGGTTATGGCGCAGCCCGACTTCAAAGTCGTTCGGGTCGTGGGCGGGGGTGATCTTCACCACGCCGGTGCCGAAGCCCATTTCCACATAGGTGTCGGCCACCACCGGGATGCATTTGTTCACAAGGGGGAGGATCACATTTTTCCCCACCAGATGGCGGTACCGCTCGTCGTCGGGATGAACGGCCACCGCCGTGTCACCCAGCATGGTTTCGGGTCTCGTGGTGGCGAGTTCCAGATACGCCCCGGTCGGCTGTCCCGCCTCATCCGCGATGGGATAGCGCAGATGCCAGAAGAAGGCGTCCTTTTCCTCGAATTCCACCTCGGCGTCGGAAATCGACGTCTTGCAGTGGGTGCACCAGTTGACGATCCGCTCGCCGCGGTAGATGAGGCCTTTTTCATACAGGCGGACAAACACCTCCCGCACGGCTTTGGAGCAGCCCTCGTCCATGGTGAAGCGTTCCCGCTCCCAGTCGCAGGAGGAGCCGAGCTTTTTGAGCTGTTCCACGATCCGGCTGCCGTAGGTCTCCTTCCAGGCCCAGGCGCGCTCCATAAAGCCGTCCCGGCCGAGATCCTCTTTGGTCACGCCTTCTTCCGCCATGGCCGCGACGATTTTTGCCTCGGTCGCGATGGCCGCGTGGTCGGTCCCGGGCAACCACAGCGCCTCATACCCCTGCATCCGCCGCCAGCGGATCAGGATATCCTGGAACGTCTCGTCCAGGGCGTGGCCCATATGGAGCTGTCCCGTGATATTGGGGGGCGGAATGACGATGGTGTAGGGTTTCTTCTCCGGATTGGGTTCGGCATGAAAATAGCCGCCCTCGACCCAAAACCGGTAAATCCGGTCCTCCACCTCACCGGGATCATAGGTTTTCGCCAATTCTTTCCTCTCCGCCATAACGGATTCCCTCCCAAGAAGCCCGCTGCCGGGCCGTTTCGCGTATTGCAGTGAATGTCCGTTTATTGTATCACATAGGGAGTCGGCAGACAAGCCCCCATACGGGGTTTTCTGCTAAAGAGCGCGCTTCAGACGCCCTGAGAGCGGCGTTTCTCTCCGGACGCTTCCAGACGGGCGGCATTCCAGAAGCCATTTCCCGAGCCGCGCCGTCTCCCCCACGTACTGAGCCAGTACACACCGCAGGCGGCTCTCAACATCCTCCATCCCGTCCTCGGAATAGAGTTCGCCATCCCGCAGCCTATCCCGGCACCGCACGAAACAGGAAATCGCCATCGCGTCCCCCGTCAAATCCAGAATAGTCTCTTCGAACTCCGTCTCGCGCTCGGCAAATGTGGGGATTGATGATGACTTTCTAGGATATCCAGCTCTTTCCAAAAGTTTTTGTATACATAATAACTTACATTTGACCCGCTATAGTATGAGGCAGGAACGATATGGAGAGGGATTTTGTGATAAAAAAACAATCTTCGTTTTATACCGACATCAGGATATTCAATCGATCAAAATGGAAACTCAGATGCGTTTGTGCAATGTACTGGATTGTAATCTTTCCGAATGGTTAGAATACAATCCAGATCAAAAAAATGAAGAATAGGCACCGTCCTCCGTCAATGAAGGATGGTGCCTATTTTCTAAAGACTTGATTTTGGACGGGAATCGCTATAGGGATCATAACCGGCCAATATGGAAAAGCCTAGCGTGGTGCCGAACCCGGGGGTTATTTAGGGTGCCAGGCCAGTCAGACGCGGATTGGCGTAGTACGTACAATCAGGGCTGCGGCCCAGGATTGCATCCCGGCAGATTGTTTTTTAACCTATACCTTATGAAACGAGAGCCCCCGCTTATTCTCCCGCCTTCATCGACTCGACCATGTCGATCTTCCGCAGCTTATGGGCCATCACCACGTCGACCAGGGCGGAGAACACCAGGGTGAGCAGCGCCGAGATGACGTAGCTCATGGGGGAAATCGTCCGGCCGAACATCACGATATCCACCTCGGCTGTGCGCACGACAAACGCGTGCAGGAAGATGCCGAGAATGAGGCCCGCGGCTGTTCCAATGACGCTGAGGATGCCGGTTTCACGGAAGATATAGGCATTGACCTCCCGGTCGAAAAAGCCGAGTACCTTGATGGTGGCGATCTCCTTCTGCCGCTCGGTGATGTTGATGTTGGTCAGGTTATACAGTACCACAAAGGCAAGCAGCCCGGCCGATACGATGAGGACGATGACGATGTAGTCGATGTTCTTTAAAATATCGTCGAAGGATTTGCTGGCATCGGTGGTAAAGGAGACCGACGCCACGCCATCCGCTTTCAGCAGCTCGGTCGAGACGGCGTTCCGGTTATCCTTCGAATCGTCCGTCACTTTGGCGGTGATAAGGTTATAGGCGGGATCTGTTCCGAATGCGGCGCGGTAAAGGGACGGTGCCATATAGACATAATTATACACATAGTTTTCCGTAACGCCCTCCACCGTCACCTGGGCGGTCCGGCCGTCTCCGTCCTTGATCTGAATCGTATCCCCGGCCTTGGCCCCGATCTTACCCGCGAATTTTTCGGTTAGGATCACCCCATTTTCCGTGAACGGCACCGTTTTGCCGTTCCGCCGTTCCCGCAGCACGATGAAATCCGGGAGTCTTTCCGCATCTTCCGGGACAAAGAGGTTCGCCGAGAGGGTGTCGCCCGAACCGCTGACATCGACGCTGGTCTGCTGCACGTAAAGGGAATCCGTCGCCTCGGTCTCCAGGGTGCGGCGGATGGCATCGTCGTCCCGGTCGCTTTTCAGCCCGACCATCAGGTTATACTGCGCGATTTCCCCGAATTGCTTTGTCACGATGTCCCCGATGGAATCCCGCATGCCGAATCCGGTCACCA
>CABQAA010000167.1 GCA_902461995.1 uncultured Oscillospiraceae bacterium
GGCGGTGATCCTCAACCAGAAGTTCCGGGGCCGGCTGCTGGCCAGGGCCGTCTTTTTTCTGCCGGTGATCATTGCCACCGGTGTGGTGCTGGAAATTTTTAATACCGACATCATGGCGGAGCAGCTTCGGGACGGGAGTACCAGCTACATATTGGGCGGCATCGACTTCAAGCTGATTCTGATGCGGATGGATTTACCCGAAACTCTGATTGACCCTATGATCAAATATATCGAGGAAATCTTCAATCTTGTGTGGGGCTGCGGGGTGCAGACGATCCTGTTTATCGCGGGACTCCAGTCGGTTCCGGAACATCTCTATGAAGTCTCCAAAGTGGAAGGCTCGACCGGATGGGAGGATTTCTGGTTTATCACCCTGCCCATGCTGTCCAATATTCTGATTCTGGTGATTGTATACACCATCATCGATTTGTTCACAAAAAACGACAATCCCGTCATGAAACAGGTGTATTCCTTCATGCAGGGAAGTCAGAACTACGATCAAAGCTCGGCGATGCTGTGGGTGTATTTCGCCATCGTGGGCTTGATTATCGGACTGTTCCTGTTCCTGCTGCGGAAATGTCTGCTGCGGCGCTGGGATCAGTAACGGGGAGAGGGGGACTATCGTCATGAACGCGATCAATCGGCGCATCGATCTGCGAAGCCGCGGAGAATCGGCCATGGAATTCGTCAAGAAGCGCAAACTCGGCCGGTTTGTCTATGCGCTCTTCCGGCTCCTGTTTCTTTTCTCGGTCAGCTATATCATTCTCTTCCCACTGTTTTACATGATCAGCAATTCGCTCAAAACCGCGTCTCAGGTCATCAATCCGAGCGTGGTCTGGATTCCGACGAGCGTGACGCTTGAAAATTTCAAAACCGCGGCTGCGGCGATGAAATACGCCAATTCCTTCCTCGTTTCGGTGGAGGTGGGGGTGGTCAGCGCCCTGCTCCAGGTGGTGGTCTGTTCCTTTGTTGCCTACGGGTTTGCCCGCTTTAAGTTCAAAGGGAACAGCCTGCTGTTCGGCCTTGTGATGCTGACGGTGATTGTGCCGCCCCAGGCGATCGTCATCCCCTCATATATCAATTTCTCCAATATGGATTTTCTGGGAATTGTGCATGCCGTCTCCGCCATGGCGGGAAGCGACTTCCGCATCAATATCCTCAATACGCCGTTCGTCTTTTATCTGCCGTCCCTCTTTGGTGTGGGGATCCGATCGGGCCTGTTCATTTTCATCTATCGGCAGTTTTTTAAAGGTCTGCCGAAAGAGCTGGAAGAAGCCGCCTGGATCGACGGGGCGGGACCGTTTAAAACCTATCTGAAGATTGTGATGCCGCTTTCGGGTGTGGCGGTTCTGACGGTGGTCATCTTCTCCATTGTCTGGCACTGGAACGATTACTACCTCTCTGCCATGTACATGTCCGAAAATTTCCCGCTGGCGGTCAGTTTGGCACAGATCCGCAACGGCCTGCAGATGACGACGGGCTATGGCACCGACGCCAATCCCGTGGTGGTCCGCAATATTCTGATGGCGGGGTGCCTGATGTTCATCACCCCCATCCTGCTGCTCTATCTGGTGCTGCAAAAATGGTTCATTCGAGGCATTGAGACGGTGGGAATCGTCGGATGAACCATTGACAATATCCGCATATCCGCAACCATGTCATGTTTAAAGGAGGAGGCAAGCCATCATGTCAAACGTCACCCAAAAGAGCTTTGTTCGCTGGTTGTCGCTGCTGGCGGTGCTGGTGCTGTGTCTGGCCAGCTTCGCAGGCTGCGGCGGCAATGTGGATCCGGCTTCGGAAACATCGTCGGATGGGACGACCACGGATCCGGGGACCGATCCCTCCGGTTCCGAAGATACCACGGATCCGGGGACCGATCCCACGAATCCCGATGAATCCGGCGGGGATATTCTCCGCCCCACCGGGAGCGGCGGAACGACGACGAATACGACATTGCCGCAGCCGACCGTTCCCCCGACCCCTGCCTATGATTTTCTGGCGAATTTCCCGAAAGAGCTGAGCGGAACGACCATCAAATTCCTGACCTGGTTTGCACCCGACGCTGTCCTGCAACAGCAGATCGCGGACTTCACCGAAAAAACGGGCGTTAAGGTCAGCGTTGTGCAGACCACATGGGGAAACTATCCTCTCAAACTCGCCAGCATGGTGGGCAGCAACTCGTCCCCGGACGTGGCGTCCATTCAGCCCGACTGGTGGCCGTCCCTGATCGTGAAAAACTACTTTCAGGAGATCAGCGTCGGCAACTTCGATCTGGCCAACGATCCCGCCTATGATCTGGACAGCATGAACCTCTGCTCCTGGGGCGGCAAATATTACGGCGTTTCGATCAAGAATAGCACCTGGTGCAACGCCATGCACGTGATCCTGTACAACAAGACACTTTTCCGGCGCGAGAATCTGGAAACGCCGACCGAGCTTTGGGTGAAAGATGACTGGAACTGGGATACCTATCTGAAAGCCGCCAAGGCCCTCACCAAGACCAAGGACGGCGTCAAGCACTATGGCACCGCGGTTGCCCCGGTATCGTATATGCTCTCGGCCGGGACCGATTTCGTCAAATTCCAGACGACCGGCAACACCACCAAGATCGTGAACAATCTGAGCGATCCTCAGCTGGAAAAAGCGTGGAAGTTCTACATCCAGACCCGGAACCGGGACTATGTGGAACCGCTGAGCAGCTCCTGGGATGACTTCCTGAAAGGCACGATCGCCATGGTCGATCAGGAAGACTACTACCTGCTCAACGGCAGCGATCTGTCCAAGATGACCGATGAATGGGGCGCCGTGCCCTTCCCGTCCCCGAAGGGTCAGGAAATGACGCTGGCGTCCTCCGTCAAAATCTGGGGTATCCCCACGGGATCGAAAAAGGGTCCGGCGGCCTCCTATTTCATCCGGTATTTTCTCGATCCGAACACCGAACCGCCCGATGATCCCGCGCATCCAGAAAAGAACAAGTTTATCAGCGATGAGGCGAAAGATGTCTTTGAGCGGCTCTGCGCGATCAAAAAGAACGCGCTGCTGTCTCTGGGCGTTCTCAGCTACAACACCGACAGCGATTTCTGGAGCCTGTTTACCGATGTGGCTTACGGAGAATACGACCAGGTCAGCACCAATCTGAGATCGTATGACAATAAGGTGAACAGCATCATCAAGAACATTGAAGATGCTATGCCGAAATAAGTTACAAAAAAGGAGGGTTTATTTTGAAGAAAGCACTATCCTGTTTGCTGACCATCGCGCTGCTTTTTACCGTTATGGCACCCGGCCTGTTTCTGCAGGCGCAGGAAACGGGGGCGGGACTGTATGACAAGGTGCTCGAGGAAGAGGGCTTCATCTACGGGGTCAACCTCCCTTGGATCACCCAGGCGGACGACGGCAGCACCTGGGCGGCCAACGCTGTCACGGGCGCGCCATCCTCTTTTGACGAAGCCCAACTGGAAGCGGTTTTGCGGGATATCAAGGCCATCGGCTTCACCGGTGTCCGAATCCAGCTGTTCCGCGGCCTGCAGGGCCTGACTCTCGATGGGGACGGCTTGGTGTCCGGCCTTGGCGAGGATATGAAAGCCAATCTGGAAATCCTGCTGAAAACGGCAAAGGAGCTGAAACTCCATCTGGCGTTTGTTCTGCTGCCCGGTGTGGCTGAAGCCGCTTATGCCAAAGGAAAAACCACATACGACAAATTGTCGCAGATCATCGTGAACCCCGACATCTATCTGGAAAACGTTGTGACGCCTGTCAGCGAGATTCTGTCCGCTTATCCGGATGTGGTGCTGTCGGTGGATGTCCTCTCCAATCCGGAGGATGAAATCTACAACATCGGCGAGATCTACGGCACCACGTGGGATGTGGTCCGGAACTTTATCAAAGCGAATGCCGAAACAGTCAAAAAAGCGCTGCCGAACGTCCCGGTGATGGCGTCCTCTGCTGACCGCGATCAGGCGGCGGTGAAGGCCGGCCTTCTGAACAACCTGGGGCTGGATATCGTCGGCGTGACGAATTACAGCGATTCCGGCAGCGTCACCCCGGCCAAAGATTTCCATTCCCCGAGCCCGCTCTGGGTGGTGGATATGGGCGTCGAAACCGACGATAATCTTCTGCCCGATTTTCTGTCTCAGACCACCCAGAAGCTCTATGACAACGCCAAAGCCGGCGGTTACCGCGCCGCGTTCTTTGCGCAGTACGGAGACAAGGCGCTGGGGAAGGTGTCTGCGAACTCACTGCTCGATGAAAACGGCGCTATGCGCACTGCCTGTACCTCGATCCACTTCCAGATCATCGATCACGCCGTCGAACGGGCTGGAACCGAAGTGGAAGAAGACAATCGCCCGGATAAACCGGTGTTCCTGAACATCGAGTCGACCAACGGCCTTAAATGGTTCGGCAACCGGGATGCCGTCAGCTATAAGCTCGAACGCTCCTCCGACGGTACCACCTGGAACACAGTGGCGGATCTGGACGCCAACACGGTCGATCCGGCTTCCAGCTTCTTAATCTCCTACAGCGATGTGTCTGCCGAGGTCAATCATTTCTACTATTACCGTGTCACGGCCAAAACCCTGGGCGGTGGCGAAGTCGTTTCCGACCCGACCGATCCGCTGTACGTCCCGCAGCTCGTCTGCGATCCGGAGGACAACATCATCCCGGATTACGGCTTCGAGTCGGGCAAGCTCGACCGCGATCTGTGGTACTTCAACGATAGCGATCAGGAATTTTGGGAGAGCGGCCTTGTCACCGGCACGCCTGAGGACGGCAGCGTCTATTCCGGCACCCATGCCTATAAGCTGCACCCGACCATGGGCTGGAACCAGATGTTTATGCTGTTCAACCACGCTGCCGACGAAGAGAATCCGGACGGCATCCGCCTGCTGGAGCCCGGCAAGCGCTATACCTTCACCATGTACTATAAGATAACCGACGGCACCGCCTTGTCGGAGAATCCCTGGATTGGCTTTATGGAATCGGTGGACGGCAACTGGCTGCATCCCGCCACCGGAGTCGCCAACGAATACATGACCTCCATGATCCCGGACGGCGAATGGCATCCGTATACCTTCACCTTTACCGCGACCTCGAATGAATACCTCCTGGTCGTGCGCAACGCCAAAGGAACCATCATCACATTGGACGATCTCTATCTCTTCGAAGCCCCGGCTATTCCCACGGCGCCCAAAATGGCGAGCGCAAACGCACAGTCCTATAACGCGCTGAGCGAAGAGGACGGCAACGTCTACGATGACGGCGGCTTTGAGAGCGGCGACCTGACCAAAAACGGCTACTGGTCCGACAACGGATATTATGATGATATCCTTGTCAGTAAAACGGACGACGCCGATGCCGTCTATGAAGGCAACTACGGCATCAAATTCGTAA
>CABQAA010000168.1 GCA_902461995.1 uncultured Oscillospiraceae bacterium
CTGACGATCGTCTTGAAATCGGTTTCTTTCAGGATGTCGGCATTATCCGCCAGGAAGCGGACCTTGGGTGAGCTGCCGGTTTCAAGGGCAAAGAGGAAGGCGCTCTGCGGATCGCTCCGGTCGTTGGCGGCTCCCCCGGACAGGGGCAGGATGCCGTGCAGAACGATCTGGTAGAACGGCACCGCCGTTTTTTCGCTGAGGAAAGCGCTGGACGTCATCGGAGTATCGGTCACAAAGGACGCGAAGGGCAGTGCATAGGCATTTCCTCCCGTGACCAGCAGCTCCCCCTTCTTGGACAGGGCCGCCAAAGCTTCGGTCCACACCGCCTGTGCGGCATCGCGCGCCATCCCTTTGTTTCCGAAGTCAGAGTAGAGAAGCTCGGCGAGGGTGTGGGTGGAGAGTCCGGTGAAGCCGGACCCTTTGGTCGAGGCCAGTTTTTCACAGGCGGCCAGCACCTTGCGAGGGGTCAGCAGAAAACTGGGGGTGGCAACATTCGCCTTCAGGGTTGTCAGATTATAGGTATACTGCATCGCCGGATTCTTCTGGATGGACGAGGCGGCATCCGACTTTTTGTTGTATCCCCAGCGGCTCTTATAGAGGTTGTTGACATTGACTCCGAGAAACAGGTCGCTTCCCGTGGAGGAACAGAGTTCCTTAAAACGTTCCAGTTTGCCGCTGCCGCCCAAACGTCCTTCAGCCTTGAGTTCGGTCTGGATAGCGCTGCCGGTGCCGTCTTTGTTCCAGTACTGGTAATCGATCAGCAGCTGATCGACGCCGTTATCTCGAAGCTCGGTCAGGATGACGGCCGCGTCCTCGTAATTGGTCAGCGGCACCACCCGTTTGATCGGAAAGCCCAGGATATATTCCTTCGCCATGACACCGCCGAGCAATTCCACCACCAGCGGCGCCTCTCCGGCCGTCGTTTTGGCTTTCACACCCTGTTCCAGGAGATAGTCCCGGTAGGCAGCCGCCATGCCGGTATACTGGGCGTCTTCTCCGTCAAGGAGGGTATAGCGGACCGACATTTGGGCCGCCGTCGTCGGCGTTTGTTCGAAGATCCGGACTGTCTGGCTTTTCTTTTCCACCAGCACCATGTCGTAGTCCCGGTAAATGAACTCGGCGTAGATGTTGCTGTAGGAGCAGCGCTTGCCGTTGACGGCGGCATTGATGGTTGCCCGGGCTTCTCCCTCGGTGATAATTCCGAGGAACCCGTGCTCTCCGTCTTTCAGGCCGAACACGGGCAGGCGGACATTCTCCGTAACCTCCCCAGCCTCCAGGCGGGTGGTGGCGGCATCCCGGCCGTATACATACTGGCTGTAATCTTCGACATATCCGTTGCCCCGGTTAAGCTCGATGAGCGCGCCCGCGCCGTCCGGAACGAACAAATACCCTTCCGCCTCGGCATCCGCCGCCCCGAAGTAGGGTGCGACCGACACCCGGGTCAGGCGGTATTTTTCGTTGGTTTCTCGGATTTCCCCGGTCATCAGAGACAGTTCCACGCCGTCCTCCCGCAGATGGACTTCAAGCGGGATGAAAAAGCCCTCCCGTTCAAACTGAAATTCCACCCGGAACCCGTCGCTGATGCGGGTAACCGATGCACCGCCCTTATCGACGCTGGCGGTCTTGCTGTTGAGGGTGTTGATATTGCCCAGGGAATCGGCGTAGCTGATCTGTATGAGAGACGCCATGCCGAGCTTCGCCACATTTTGGGCGATCTCGTCGTCCTTATACTTTTCCGGTGTGCTGTTCCAGACGCGGCCGGTTTTCTCCGCCACCTGGAACCAGGTTTCCTTTTCGTTGACCCGGAGTTCCAGCCGGCTGTTGGAGGCTGCTACCACATAGCCGTCTCCTACGTCGGGAAAGGCCTCCCCCTTCCCGCTCTCTCCGGCGCCGCCGGCGGCGGGATCGGCCGAGACCAGGGGAACCAGCGCCAGAGCGGCCGTCAAAAGCAGGATGAATCCTCCCCGGACACAGCGGCACAGAATCGAACGGATGGATTTGTCTGTCATGCGGATTCCCCCTTTCTACCGCAGGGTGATTTCGGTTCCAAGTGTGGCCAGGAACCCGATAAACTGACCGAACACACTGTACAGAATCGCCACGATGATGACCACGATGACCATTCCCAAAAAGGTGAGAAGCAGTGTGGCGACGGTTTTACGAACCGAGAACTGATGTACTTCTTTGATGGCGATGAACATCGAGAATCCGGTCCAGATGAGGACCACCCAGCGCGCCATTTGATAGAAGGCGCCTTCATCTCCTGTAAGGATATTGCTCAGGATCACCACGACCGCCATGCCGAGGATATACGGCACCAGCGCGTAGGCGCAGAACGTCCAGATCTCCAGGAACCGTCCCTTGCCATCCATGATGGTGGTGATGGCCCAGTTGCACAGGATAAAGGCGATGAAAATACCGATTGTGGAACAAATCGTAACCATCAGGTTAAACTGATCGGTACGGTTTTCATTGAAGGTGAACCCGGTGACCTGCCGGATGAGGACGGACACCACCAGGAAGGCCAGCAGAACACCATTCGACAGCCAGAACGAGCCGCTCTTTTCATCCTTGAGATCGGTGTAGCCGTTGAGCGGATGGAACATGCAGTAGAGCGGGTATTTCCGTTTGGGTCGGCCGCCGGCATACACTTCCCCTTTTTTCTTCCGGCTGATCAGCACGACGGGGACGACGATGGCGGCCACCAGCAGCACCATGAACAGGGCAAAATAGTTCCGCAGCAGCTGACTCCGGTATTCCCGGAAGGCCCCGGAATAGAGATCCCGGTCGTTTCCGAGCTTATAATACGCCATGGCCTGCTGGTAGTCTCCCAGTCCCTCGTACGCCTTGCCAAGGCCCAGGTTGGCCAGTTCATAGTTGTAATCGCTCGCCAGAACCTGTTTCCAGGGATCCATAGCCTCCTGATACCGGCCGTCACCGTAAAGCAGGGACCCTTTGCGGATGTTGCGCGCGAAAGCGGTCGGATCGAAAACCGTGATGGAACCCCGCTCCTCGTCGAGAACCAGCAGCCGGTCTCCTGTCGATTCGAGCGCCACGGCCGAAGCGAAGCAGCCGGCCTGATTGCCCTTGCCGCCGAAGGCGAAGAGCAGGTTGCTTTCCTGATCGTACTGAAATACCCGGCCGCTGCTCGCGTCAAGGATGCTGATGAACCCTTCGTCGTCCACAACGATGTCGGTCAGCATAGGATCGTTGATACGGTCGCCGAACACCTCGTCGGGAATGACATTGGCGCCTTTGGCGTTGAGCTTGCGGACCTGACCCGACTTCACATCGTTGCCGCGCCGGATCGTATAGATGAAATCCTTTTGGTCGATACAGAAACTGACGAATTCCACCGGCAGCGTCCGCGCCAGATTGCCCGCCTGTTTCTCGGTGAGAATATTCTTCCAAAAATAGTTCATGAGGACTTTTGCGGTCAGGGTGACTTTCTCACTCCCATAGAAGCCCATAAAACTGCCGTCGGCATCGAACTGCAGCGCCCCATTGTAACAGCCGGACGACAGGACATACAGAACACCTGCGGAATCCTCGAGCACCTTGGTGGGCAGGAATTCAAACCCCTCCTGCACCACGCTGGACGTGGGTGTGCCGATCGAACGGATCAGATGTCCCTCCGCATCGAATATGTAGACCATCATGCCTTTTTTGTCGGCCACCATAATCCGGCCGTCAGAGGCGACAAACAGACCTTCCGCTTCCTGGAATGCCAGGGGGGACCCGTCCTCCCCGACCGGAGTCACCACCCGGTCGAGGGTCATATCCGGATGCAGCACCACGATCCGGCTGTTCCCCGCATCCAGCACATACACGTTCCCGTCGCCCGCAACAAACAGGTCCGACGGCTTGTTCAGCGCATCCACGCCGATATCCGCGCCGAAGTATACCCCGCCCGCCAAGTAGGCAGGTGAGGTGGGAACCGCCTGTTCCCAATAATCATAGGTGTATTGGGGCGACGTTCCCTCGGCCAGAGAGGCTATCGGCAGCATGGTCAGCAGGAGTGCCGTCAGGGCCAAAAGCCTGCCCGCTTTTCCACATCTTCTTTTCATTGTGGCCATTCACGCCCTTTCCGCCTTTTGGGCAGGCTTTTATTTGAGACCGGAAGTACTCATGGTCTGGATGACGTTTTTCTGCGAGAGGACAAAGATCAGCACCGGCGGGATCATGAGCAGCAGGGCCGCCGCCGAGCTGACGCCCGACCGCACGATGCCGCCCGCGGTCACCTGAGCCAGAATGGAGGGCAGCACCTTCAGCTCTTCCTGAAAAATCATCGAGCCGCCGTTGTTGTTCCACAGACCCTGGAAGGAAAAAATAATCAGGGTCAGCCAGGCGGGTTTCACGTTCGGCATGACGATCCGGGCATAGATCGTAAATTCATTTGCCCCGTCGATCCGGGCGGCTTCGATCATCTCGGTCGGGATGGTGGACATAAAGTTCATCATCAAATAGAGTCCGAGAGAGGATTGCAGTGCCGGCAGAATCAGCGCCCAATAGGTGTTGATCATATGCAGCTGGGCAAGAACGACGTATTGGGGCAGATAGGTGACCGTCGATGTGAACAGCAGGGACATCACGATAACCTGCTTGATCCAGCCGTTTCCCGGAAAAGGATGCTTCGCCAGCGGATAGGCCGCCATGCTGGACAGAATCAAATGGCCGATGGTCCCCAACGCGCTGACGAAAAGGCTGTTGAACAGGTAGCGGGAAAGCGGCACCCAGAAGCTGGCCGTCATCAGATTGAGCTCGATGAAATTGTCGAGCGTCGGACGTCGGACAAAAAACCGGGGCGGAAATATGAAAATCTCATCGAGCGGCTTGAATGCCGTGATGACGGCATACACGATTGGAAATACAAAGAAGACACCAAACAGCAGCAGAAACAGAAACACCAAGATGTTTCCCCAGATCGAGCGGTTGATCTGCCGCTTAAAAACGCCTTTTGCCATGCAGACCGCCCCCTTAATCTGTACTAAACCGTTTGAGTACGGTTGTAATGATGAAATTCGTCACCATCATCAGCGCGAACAGGAACACCGCGATGGTGGTGGCATAGCCCATTTCAAACCGGGTTGTACCGATATCCATGATGTAGGTGACGATGGTGTCGGCGCTGTACTGCGTCGTCGGGAATCCTGCCAGAAACACGATGACCGTGCTCACGCCGAACGAAGCGCCGATCTGCATAACAGCGCTGAACAGCAGCTGGGGCGCCATGGAGGGTACCGTGATATACGCGAGTTCCTGCCAGCGGTTGCGCACGCCGTCGATGGCACCTGCCTCGAACAGGCTATTGTCCATCCCCTGGAAGCCGGCGACAAAGGTTAGAAAGCCGGTCCCGAGACTCATCCACAGCTGTACCACGATGA
>CABQAA010000169.1 GCA_902461995.1 uncultured Oscillospiraceae bacterium
GAGCCGCTCAATGTGGACTGGGACGGCAACGAGCTTCTGCTTTCCGACATCCTCGGCAGCGATCCGGATCTGGTCAACCGCAATATCGAGCAGGAAGCGGAGCGGGATCTGCTGCTCGAATGCGTCTCCCGGCTGTCGGAACGGGAGCAGCTCATTATGCAGCTGAGATTCGGCATCCGCGGCAATCAGGAGCATACACAAAAAGAAGTGGCGGATCTGCTGGGCATCTCACAGTCCTATATCTCCCGTCTGGAAAAGAAGATCATCAAACGCCTGAAAAAGGATATCGAACGAGCCGGATAAAGAGCGCCGCCCGGGTCTCGAGTCCCGGGCGGCGCTAAATCTGTTTTTTGATGCGTTCCAGAGCTCCTTTTTCCAGACGCGATACCTGTGCCTGCGAAATGCCGATTTCGGCGGACACCTCGATTTGGGTCATTCCTTTGAAAAACCGCAGGTTGAGTATTTTCTTTTCCCGGTCGTTGAGTCTGCGGATGGCCTCTTTGAGAGCGATTTCATCCAGCCAATTGTTGTCGTCATTGTGGTCGCCCACCTGATCCATGACGTAGATCGTGTCGCCGCCGTCCGAATAGACCGGCTCGTAAAGTGATACCGGCTCCACGATGGATTCGAGCGCCATGACCACGTCTTCCCGCGGAAGGTCGAGCTCTCTTGCGATTTCCTCCACCGTGGGTTCCCGCAGATTTTGGGTGGTCAGACGTTCCTTGACCTGCATGGCCTTGTAGGCGGTGTCCCGCATCGACCGGCTGATCCGGATGGAATTGTTGTCCCGGAGATACCGGCGGATTTCGCCGATGATCATCGGAACGGCGTAGGTGGAAAACCGCACGTTCTGGGACAAGTCGAAATTGTCGATGGACTTGATCAGGCCGATACAGCCGACTTGAAAAAGGTCGTCGAGATTCTCGCCTCGCTGAGTGAACCGCTGAATCACGCTGAGCACCAGACGCAGATTGCCGTTTACCAGCTCCTCTCTGGCCTTTTTGTCACCGTCCCGGCTGAGCTTTAGTAACCGCATTTTCTCACTCTCACTGAGAACCTTCAAATTTGCCGTGTTGACACCGCAAATTTCCACCTTGTTGTACATACGGTCACATCCTCTCTGGAATATGGCATTACCATTCCATTATTGCCATATCCAGGGAAATTCATGCAGTAAAAAGCTGGAATTCCCGCCCAAATCCATTTGGTCTATCCGCGTTCCCCTCCGCATAGATTAGGGTAGAAAAGAGTGCCGAAAAGGAGGCGTGCCGATGTTTTGCAGAATTACGGACATGCACGATAAAGAGGTTATCAACGTATGTGACGGGACCCGGATCGGCTGCGTGGACGATGTCGAAGTGGACACCTGCACCGCGCAGCTGGTGGCGATCGTGGTGCATGGACGGCCCAAGTGTATGGGTCTGCTGGGACATGACGAGGACATCGTGATATCCTGGAAAGAGATCGAGGTTATCGGGGAAGAGACCATTCTCGTCAATCACCCCATGCCGCCGTGCTGTCCCGGTCCCAGACCCCGAAAAGGCGGGATTCTAGGCGGCATTTTCGGCGGAAGATAGCGGATCCTCGTTGATTCTGCCCAAAACCGGTGTTTTTTCATTTTTGTGGAAGGTGAATCTGCCAAAAATTGTGCAGTGGCTTGCCAAGAGGCTGAATCCGTGGTATACTATTGCGGCAAAACACATGCAGGAGCGTAGCTCCGCCGGGTGCCGCAGTCTGCGGTTGGCGGAGATGCCGTCAAAAATTTGATTTGGCGTGCAGCTCCCGCAGAGGGTAAAACCGAAGGAGGATTTTGCACTATGGCAGTCGTATCCATGAAACAGTTGCTCGAAGCGGGCGTCCATTTCGGACACCAGACCAGACGCTGGAACCCCAAAATGGCTCCCTACATCTTCACCGAGCGCAACGGTATCTACATCATCGATCTGCAGAAGACCGTCCGCAAGCTGGAAGAGGCGTACATGTTCGTGCGGGAGCTCTCTGCGAAGGGCGAATCCGTGCTGTTTGTCGGCACGAAGAAGCAGGCGCAGGAATCTATCCGCGAGGAAGCGGAGCGCGCCGGTGCGTATTTCGTCAATGCCCGCTGGCTCGGCGGCATGCTGACAAACTTCCGTACCATTCGCGGCCGGATCACCCGTCTGAGCCAGCTCAAGGCTATGTCCGAGGACGGAACCTTCGATCTGCTTCCGAAGAAGGAAGTCATCAAGCTCAACCATGAAATTGAAAAGCTCGAGAAATTCCTCGGCGGCATCAAGGGCATGAACAAAATCCCCGGTGCTCTCTTCATCGTCGATCCCCGCAAAGAAAAGATCGCGGTTGCCGAAGCGAAGAAACTTGGTATTCCGATTGTCGCCATTGTGGACACCAACTGCGATCCGGACGATGTGGACTATATCATCCCCGGCAATGACGACGCCATCCGCGCCGTTAAACTGATCGCCGGCACCATGGCCAACGCCATTCTCGAAGGCCGTCAGGGCGAGGACAATGCGGCGGAGGATGAGGCTGCGGCACAGAAAGACGCCGAACAGCCGGCTGCCGCGGCGGAATAAGATATTCCGCGTAATTCCCCTGAAAGAAACAGCGAAAGGAATGGTTAAATCATGGCATTTACAGCAAAAGATGTGCAGATGCTGCGCGAGAAGACCGGCGTCGGCATGATGGATTGTAAGAAAGCGCTCACCGAAGCCGACGGCGATATGGACAAAGCCGCGGACATCCTGCGTGAAAAGGGTCTGGCCGCTCAGGTGAAAAAGGCCGGCCGCGTGGCTGCCGAAGGCGCCGTTTACGCCACCGTCTGCGACGAGTGCAAGGTCGGCGTGGTGGTCGAGGTCAACTCCGAGACCGACTTTGCCGCCAAGAGCGATAAGTTCCAGGAATTCATCCAGGGCGTGGCGAATGTGATTCTCAAGAAGAATCCTGCCGATGTGGCTTCGCTCATGGAGATGGAATATGAGGAAGGCCGCACTGTCACCCAGGCGCTGCAGGATCGGGTGCTGGTCATCGGTGAAAACCTGAGCATCCGCCGTTTTGTCCGTTATGAGGGCGACTGCGTGGCGTATGTCCACGGCGGCGGCCGGATCGGCGTGCTGGTCCGGTTTGAGGCCGACGGCGCTGCGAGCGGTTCCGCCGTACTCAAGGAATGCGGTAAGGACGTTGCGATGCAGATCGCGGCCCTGAATGCGATGTATCTGGATAAATCGTCTGTGCCGGCTTCGGCTATCGAGAAGGAAAAGGAAATCCTGTTTGCGCAGATCAAAAACGATCCGAAAACTGCCAGCAAACCCGACGCGATCATCACCAAAATGGTCGACGGCCGGATCGGCAAGTTCTATGAGAACAACTGCCTCATGCAGCAGGCGTTCGTGAAAAACGGCGACATTACGGTCGAGCAGTATGTGGCCGACTGTGCCAAAACTGCCGGCGGCGCCATGAAGGTTGCGGAATTCGTTCGCTTTGAAAAGGGCGAAGGTCTGCAGAAGCGCGAAGACGACTTCGCCGCTGAAGTGGCCGGTATGATGAAATAAGCCGATTGTATACCAAAACCCAGGTCTGTTCCAAACGGAGCAGACCTGGGTTTTTATGTTGTGGAATATATCTGTCTGGAGCACTTCCCTCCTCGGCTCTACTAAGGCTGGCTATAAACAAGGATTGGAAGGCTGTACGGTTATGACAAAACGACAAACCGGAACCATATAAAATGAAGACGGCCCCTAAAGTCCTAGGACTTTGGGGGCCTGGCTATAACAACCATCTATGGAGTTCATTATTTTCCAGGAATTTTACAAGGCTTAATACTGATCGATGGGCAGGCCCTTGGCCACCCGCTCCTCGGTCGTATCGTCATGATGGAAGCATTCGAGGGTGGAACGCCAGTTTTCGGGCGCAGCCCAGCGGACGGCATTGCCGATGATCTTCAGGATAGCGGGGTTGTTATAGATGGGATTGGTTTCGTGGCCGGGCTGAAAATAAAAGACTTTGCCCGCGCCTCTGCGCCAGCAGCAGCCGGAGCGGAACAGTTCGCCGCCCCGGAACCAGCCTGCGTAGACCAGTTCATCCGGCTGGGGAATGTCAAAAAACTCGCCGTACATCTCTTCGTTCGGCAGCTCGATACTAGCGGGCACATCCTTGGCGATCGGGTGGCCGGGATTGACGCACCACAGCCGCTCATAATCGCCGTCCCGCCAGCGGAGGGAACAGGTAGTGCCCATCAGCAGACGGAAAGGCTTGGAATAGTGGCCGGAATGCAGGACGATGAGGCCCATGCCGAGCAGCACCCGATCGGCGACCCTGCGGGCAAGATCGTCCGGCACCAGATGATGTCCTGCGTGTCCCCACCAAATCATCACATCGGTGGTGTCGAGCACTTCCGCGGGCAGGCCGCATTCTGGCTGATCCTGCGTGGCGATTCGAACGTCGAGTTCGTCCGGGCTCTGTTTCAAATAGTTCGCAATGGCGCCGTGAATCCCCTCGGGATAATGCGCCATCTGATCGGCCATTTCTTTTTCATGGATGTTTTCGTTCCATACCGTGACACGCAGCATAGAATAAATCTCCTCAAGTTTAAATATCGCAGTGGATGACTTGGTTCAGCCGGTCGGATTCAAAGGTGGCTTCCATCACCTTCATGACCCGCATGGCTTCGGCAGGTTTTACCCGAAGTTCGTCCGTTCCGTCCAACACATCGGCGAGGTTGCGGTAGAAAATGTCGTAATCGGACTGGTACTTGTCCGGGTCGAGCTCGATCTGCTCGATGGTATCCCGGGCGCGGGGGGCCATGGTCTTGGTCGGCCCCGCCTTGGTGTAGATGATGTCTTCTTCCCAGGTGATTTCGTGCTCGGCCGCCCGGATGATCCGGCCCTTGCAGGACCAGTCCTCGATGACAAGGGCGCCGCGGTCGCCGCAGACATACCAGCGCGGCACGCTCGCGTAGTGGCTGGTCCCTACTTCGATGGTGACCATCACGCCGTTGTCGAATTCGATGAAGGCCTTGAAGCCGTCGTCGCATTCTTTATAATTGACGTGGTACATTTTGCAGTAGACCGATGTAACCTTGCGGTCCGCGTACATGGTCATAACCTGATCGATCAGATGGACGCCCCAATCGAGCATCATGCCGCCGCCGGCCACGGCGTACTGCCGCCAC
The DNA here is from genome assembly GCA_902461995.1 of uncultured Oscillospiraceae bacterium. Classification (GTDB taxonomy): domain Bacteria; phylum Bacillota; class Clostridia; order Oscillospirales; family Acutalibacteraceae; genus UMGS1623. Next base: position 5,165 of record CABQAA010000169.1, read on the forward strand.
CCCTCGGGAATACCGCGAGAGCCGGTGACGCTGGACACGATTTCAAACACATTGCCGAGCAGACCGGCGTCCACGGTTTCCCGGACAGCGCAGAAATCGGCGTCGGCACGGCGATTTTGGTGGATGGTGAACAGGCTGCCGGTGCGTTTCGCAGTATCCATCATGTCCTGCAGCTCTCCGCTGGACATGGCCACCGGCTTCTCGCACACGA
>CABQAA010000170.1 GCA_902461995.1 uncultured Oscillospiraceae bacterium
CGGACTTGATTCCCGGAAACGCCTATACCTTGCGGACACGCATCCCGGCCACCCTCACATCTTTCGCCTCAGATCCGTCGGAAGCCCTGTCCTTTTATCTGCTCAACATGTTCGGAGGCGGCGAATTCACCGTTTCCGCCGATGACGGCCCCTATGACGGCCGGGAACATACCGTCGGCATACAGGCCCCCTCCGATATCCGCGTCACATACGCGGTGGCGCCGGAAGGCCCGTATATCGATACACCTCCCGTATTCCGGGACGCCGGGGAATATGCCGTCTTTTACCGGGCGGAACGGGAGGGATGGTATCCTTATTTCGGCCAAGCCTCCCTCGCCATCACCCGCGCCGGCCTGACGGTCGTTCCGCTTCCGGATCAGGGGAAGATGACCGGACAGCAGGATCCGGCATTGTCCTTTGCCACGGAAGGCGCCGCTCCCGGCGAAACACCGGTCTTTACCGGAGCGCTCTCCCGGAAGTCCGGTGAAACGGCAGGCCGGTACCCGATCACCGGCGGCACCCTGTCTCTGACCGATGGAGAGGACTTCCGCGCGGACAACTACACACTGCAGATACAAGAGGGTTGCTTTTTTACCATCCAGACGGCCGCTGCGGGTCTTGAGGACGTCGTCCTCAGCCCCGGCGCAGACGTATCTGTACGGGAAAACCCGACCACGTGGAACAAGGAGGAGATCCGTCTGACCCCGGCCGGGGGATACTCCCGTATCTCGGAAGACGGCATCGTCTGGCAGTCGTCACTCACTCTGTCTTCGGAAGGGAGGAACCAAACGGCCACCTTCTGCCTGCAGAAGCCGGACGGAACGACGAGTTTGCCCATCACAGTCTATTACAACCTCGACCGGGCGGCTCCGACGAATATCCATGCCAGCCATGCCCCCAATCGGTTTTTTCAGTTTCTCCATACGGTCACGTTCGGGCTGTTCTTCAAAGATACCGTTACGGTAACCTTGACAGCGGAGGACGAACTCAGCGGTGTCCGCGAATTCCGCTATCAGCTGTCCGACGGCCGCTCCGGGGCCACGGACGCCTCCTTCCGCATCGATCCGCAGTTTAAAGGGCATTTTTCCGTCACGGCTGTCGATGAAGCCGGCAACGAATCGGCCATCTATTCCTTCGAAGCCTTTGCCGTAGACCGGGAGGCCCCCGGTGTTCCCCGGCTGTCGCTGGGCGGCTATACGCCCGGACAGTGGACAAACGCCGGCGTGACCGTCACCGCAAGCGGCGCTTCCTGCCTGAGCGGTATCCGCGGTTACCAGGTTCGGATAGGCGACGGGCCGTGGCAGGACATGCCTGCGTTCGAAACCGTATCCGCCACGGCCACGGAACCCGCCACCGTTCTGTCGGCCGCCGTGACGATTAGCGCACCCGGCCGGAATAGCTGCACCTTCCGGGCGATATCCCATACCGGGCAGCCCGGACCCGCTACCGACCCGGTGATCATCGCTGTCGATACCGCCTCTCTCGCCGTTCAGGTGTCCTCTGGCGGATACGAAGGCGGCTGGACTAAAAACGACGTGACGTTCTCCTTATCCTGCGATTCGACCGCCCTTTCCCCGGTCACCTTCCAGGTGTCTGCCGACGGCGGAGAAAACTGGAGCGACCTTTCAGGAAGCGTGTGCGACGTGACACGGGACACCTGCGGCACGCTGCTGTTCCGCGCCATCAGCGCCGCGGGGAATGTGAGCGAAGCGTCTTCTCCTTTTGCGGTGAGAGTACAGAAAACCCCGCCGCCTTCCCCTCTCCTCACTGTCTCTCCGGACACCCCCGATGGGATGAACGGCTGGTTTATCACCCCGCCGTCGATCACCGTCGCGCCTCCTGCGAATCATCCCGCCTCGGCCGTCGCCTATTATCGCCTCGATACCGCCGCGGTTTCCTCTCCGGCGGTTCCGGTCACACAGCCGTCGGAGATCGCCCTGCCTTGTGACGGCGTGTACACCCTGTATGTCTGGGCGGAAGACGAGGCCGGAAACGTATCTTCGACGCAGTCCCTGAGCATCCGCCTCGATTCCACCCCGCCGGACGGCGATATGGTTTTGGACGGACAGTCGATTGTCGGCTCCGGCTCCGATTTGTCGTATGCGCTCTTTTTTAAACAGTCCGTCTCCATCGATATCACCGGTCACGACGACATGGGGCCGGTATCCGTTTCCTGGCAGTTTGTCGACGGACAGGGCGCCCCTGCCGCCGACGCTTGGATTCCAGGCGATTCTCCGGTCCTGGCTCCCAATCGGAAGGGAAGGGTCTATATCCGGGTGCTCGATGCGGCCGGAAACGAAACCATCCTCCGGTCTCAGGGAATCGTCCTATACACCGATGCCGTTCTGACGGCGGAATCCGCCTTCTTTTCCCCCAACCAGACGTCGCCCGGGTTCCGGGACATCCGTCTGTCGCTGGAACTCGGCGAGAACACCCTGGGCAGGATCCGCTTGGGGGAGATCCCGCTAACCCCGGACGTGGACTATACCGCCGACGAACACGGCGTCATCCTCAAAAAAGAACGGTTGGCGAACATACAGGATTGGCCCGCCGTTCTGACGCTGGAGATCCACCCGCAGGGGGAGGCCTTTGCTGCGGCCCCCTGGAATCAGGCGCCGGATCCCCTGGTTTTCACTATCCGGAAACAAACGGATGCAGCGGAACCGCAAATTCTGCAGCTGTCCGCCGACAAAACCGTCTATTTGCTGGACGATGAGGCCGAACCGCTCCGGATCCTGGCGGAATCGCCGGACGGCGGCCGGTTATCCTATCAGTGGTTCTGCAATGGGCAGATTATCGAGGGAGCAACATCCAACAGCTGGCGGCCGCACACATCCGCCCCCGGCACCGCGGTCTATTCTGTTCTTGTCACCAACACCAATCCCGCTGCAGACGGCGCTCCGGCCGCATCCATCGAGAGTCCGGGCATGACCGTCGTCGTACAGGCGATTGACCTGGACCTTACCCCGACGGACTCCTCTCTGCCCGCCGTTCTGGCGGCACCGTCGATCGCGGAATGGGCACCTTTGGTTCTCGACGACTGCGACCGGCGGAACCTGGAACAGGGAGGGCATCTGACGATTTCTCTCTCCTCCGCGCTCTCCGGCCTGTCGGACGTGGAAAAAGCCACCATAGAACAAGATCTCCGGCCGGACGCCGTGGGTTGCTATCTGTGCCTGGCCCTATCGAAGACAGGCGTGGATCCGGACGGAAAAATCTACAGCAGCGGCCTCCGGAAGCTCCCCTCCCCCATCCGCGTGACACTGGCGGTTCCTGCTGACCTGCGCCGCAGCGGCCGCTCCTTTTTCCTTCTGCTGCTCGATGGCGAAACCCGGCGGTTCTATGAAGATCTGGACGCTTCCGTCGGCACCGTCACGATCGAAACCGACAGGTTGGGAGACTTCGCTCTGGTCTTTCGGGATCCTCCGGCAGAATCCCCCGTCACAAACGTCAAGGAACCAATCCTTTATCCCCTTCTGGCTGCCGGTTCGGCTCTGGGCGCGCTCTTTTTCTCCAGCCGCCGGAGGAGAAATTCATCCTTTTTCCGGAAACGGTAAAAGTTTGTGCGCAAACGCCTTCCCCGTGCATATCCTATAAGGGGAGGTGCTCCTATGAACCTAAAAAACGGGCAGATCACCGTCGCGGAAATCTGCCGCGATCCGCGTGCATACGCCCTGCTGAACCAGGAATTTCCGCAGGTTGTGCAGTCGCCGCTGTTCCGTCTCGCGGGCGGCATGACGCTCAGCCAGGTTCTTTCATTCGTGAAGGGCAGCGTCGCGCAGGATAAAATCGACAGTCTTCTTGCACAGCTTGAAGCCATGTGATTTCCGTATACGATAGGAGAGGCCGGACACCGCGGTGTGTCCGGCCTTCTTCACACGCGTCTGAGCTTGTGCAGGAAGCTGTCCCAAGATTCAATGTGGATTTTTGGCGTCGGTATCTCGCTCGCATAGCGGATCTCACTCTCTTTACGGTCTTCCACCGTCCGTCCTCCTATCACCGCATAAAAAATCTCGACAGCCTTTTCCGGGTCCACTTCCAACCGCCCGGCCGGCCCGAGAAGCGCGTGATGAGGCCGCTCCCCCTGTTCCACCCGTTCCCGAATGGCATGCAGCTGCTTTCGAAACGTCTCATATTCCCGCAGAATGACGGCCTGCCGCTGCTGCAGCTGACTGCGTGCCACTTCGATGCGGCTCGAGAGCTTACAGTATCCGCTCTGCGTCACGAGCGGAAAATCCGCCCCCTTAATTTCAATGAGGGTGACCGTCATCCAGGAGCGCCCCGAAAAAACAGCGAAATCCACCCGCCCCGTTCCAATCGGAAATTCGGAGAAAACCATATACTCATCTTCCGGAAAAGCAAACGCATCCGCCAGTAAAGATAGGTCTTGTTTAATCAACCGCGCCAGCTCTTGTTCCCCGGCACGATTTTCCACGAATGATGCCAGTTTTTCCTTCGAGATATGATTTTCCCAGATTTCCAAACGACGATGGACACGGCCGGGATCCTCCGGACATCCGAACCCCAGAAACGGATCAATTTCGTGCCGGATCCGATTGATTTCCCATTTCAGTCTCCGGTTATGGCTCGTATCCTGCAGAAGCTCATCCGGTTCACAGCCAAGCCGATTGGCCAGAATCTCCGGAGACAACCGCCTCCAGGTATTCCAATCCCGGTAGCGGCCGCTATGTACATCCAGCTCCCAACAGGGATTCAACTTTTCTTCCTGGAGATACAGGTCAGCTTCCGGCATCATCCGCCCATCTCGCAGCAGCTGAGGTACAATATAGGTCACGGCACCTTCCACAGCACAAGAAGGATTCTGAATTCCCAGATCGGTCAGCAGCAGTCCGGCTTTCCCTTTATCTCCGACAAATAAACGCAGGCGGCAAAGACCGTCCGTCCTCCATCCGGTTGGATACCGGTAAATCGAATCGCACAGTTTCATCCGACACCCCCATACATCAGACGGCCGGACCCGTCACAACACTGGGCCGCAGGCGGCTGAAAAATCGGGATGTTCGTTTCATAGTCATTTTGAACATCCGGAGCGGCTCCAGTCATCGCATCACTGCGCGTCTGAACCATTTGCCGTTCGCCTCCCATGCGGTGTCACTTTTCGGCAGATAAGCCTTCCGCCATACCTGTTTCGGTGTATCCATCTCCCGATCAGTTCGATTCATGTACTCATACCCCTTTTGCCGCCAGGTCCCTGCAATCGGCTGTTTTTACCTCTTATTCGACAAAAAGAGAGGAAATGCTTATATTTACCTCGTTTTTCTTACAATCCAGATGGATATTGTTTTAAAATTTGACCAGAAAGGCATTTTATGGCATACTGGAATCCATCAAACA
>CABQAA010000171.1 GCA_902461995.1 uncultured Oscillospiraceae bacterium
CCACGACCACAACTGAGCCGACCACGACCACAACTGGGTCGACCACGACCACAACTGGGTCGACCACGACCACAACTGAGCCGACCACGACCACAACTGAGCCGACCACGATCACAACTAAGCCGACCACGACCACAACTGGGTCGACCACGACCACAACTGAGTCGACCACCACGACGACTGGGTCGACCGCGACAACAACCAGCACACCCGATGAGGAAATCATCGAAGAGGAAGATGTCCCTCTGGTCGACGTTCCCGAGGATCCGGATGAGCAATCCTCTCCCAAGACCGGCTATATGGATTTTTCCTGGATTTTTCTTGTAGCGGCAGCGGTTTCTCTGACGGTGGCCATTCTGCTCAATCGGCGGCCGGCTGAAAATCAATAAGCATTTATATAATCAGATATGAAAAAAGCCGGATGCATGCATCCGGCTTTTTTCATAAGTATATGGTTAGAAACAGCCGTCGCTTGGGCGCCTTTACACTCTGATACTGTGAAATCCATCCGAAATCTAGTGGGTATTACGGGGATGCCGAAAAAGGCCGCGCCCCCGTACAAACGGAGGCGCGGCTTATGTTAACGGCGAAGCTTATAGTGGGACAGATAAGCCTTCGCCTCTTCCTGGGTTTGGAAGGATACCCTTTGCCCGGTGATGTACCGTGCGGCGTCGTTCCAGTCCCAGAGTGAATACGCCTGAGCAGGGCATCCGGTAACCGCCTCGCGAATGAGCGGCAGAAGAGCCGCCGAATGGAGGTCGGATAGAAACATGCAGTCTGTAGCCGAAGCCAGGTGATCCAGCAGGTTTTTTTCGTCCAAAGTCTTCATGCAGTCACCTCCGCCGTCGGGAATCGGAATTTGCACCGCCTGGATGAAAAATCAGACAAAATCCTCCATGCATGCTATAATGCTATGTATACTAAAATTGCGTTTTTTCGAGCTTTTTTTCAAATCGGGAAAGACGGTTGGAAAAGTCTACCTTTTTAACCATACCGGAATTTTTTTATCCGATTCTCTGTGACGCCCATTTGAAAAAGGTCTGATGCGTTACCCCGAGCTGCCTGGCCGCCTCTCGTCCGCTGATCTCCCCATTTTTCCATCGCTCGTAAAGAAGAGGGAAGTGATCGGGCACGGCCTTTTCCGGGCGTCCGAACCGCACGCCCCGGTCCTTGGCCGCGGCGATTCCTTCGGCCTGCCGCTGTCGGATGCTTTCCCGTTCCTTCTGTGCGACGTAGGAGAGCAGCTGCAGCACGATATCCGCAATGAGAGTGCCGGTCAAATCCCGGTTGCTGCGGGTGTCGAGCAGCGGCATGTCCAGCACCACCATGGCCACGCGTTTCTTTTTTGTCAGCAGCCGCCATTGTTCCAGAATCTCGTCGTAATCGCGTCCCAGCCGGTCGATCGACTGCACCGCCAGAATGTCGCCCGGCCTCAACGTTCGCAGCAGACGTTTGTAAGCGGGGCGGTTGAAGTCCTTTCCGCTTTGTTTATCTATAAAGACGTGGTGGTCGGGCACTTCAAATTGACGCAGGGCGATGAGCTGCCGCGCCTCGTTTTGTTCCTTTGTGGATACGCGGACGTATCCGTAGAGTTCTGCCATCCTTCATTCCTCCATTTTGGTGTTCATCTTAGTGTTCCCGCTATGCGTATTTTACCCGGTAAAGATACTCGAGCGGAATAGCAGCGAAATTTTTATCCAATAGGAATGAGGAAAGAACCGGAACCATCATCGTCTGTATACGGGAGGAGGGCTCAGACTTGCAAATTCTTAATACCATCCCCGAAATTCGGAACCTATTTTTAGGCAAAGCCTTTGATTGGAATATCTGGAGGCGCTATGCCGCGGGGATTTCCCCTCCGCTTGCATCCAAATGTGAGGAAGATATCCGGGAATACGATTTTGCCCGGGAGATCCGGCCGGTTCTCGAGAAATCCGCCGTCAGCGGCGATGCCCTGGACAGGCTGAACGTTTCGTTTTGCGCCGCGGCCGAGACGCTGAGAGACCGGATATGCAGCTTATTTGATGCGGAACCCGATGTGACCATCCTTTTGTATTGGGGGTTATGCAATGGAGCGGGATGGGCGACAACCCTCGACGGCCATCCCGCGGTCCTTCTCGGCGCCGAAAAAATCATCGAACTCGGCTGGTGGGGGGAAGCGGATGTGAAAGGGCTGCTTTTTCATGAGATCGGCCACATCTGGCATGAGCAGGCGGGAAAGAGCCGCTGCTGTTCCCGTCCTGTTCGCGAGCAATCCGTTTGGCAGCTGGTTGAGGAGGGCGTGGCCATGGCGTGCGAACAGCAGCTCGCCGCCGACGAACATTTTTACCATCAAAACAAGGGGGACTGGCTGTCCTGGTGCACCCGTCACGAGACGGAGATCAAGCGCCTGTACCTTCATTGTCTGGAAAACGGTCAAAGTACGCGGGATTTTTTCGGTGACTGGAACCGCGTCGGGAGCCATGCGGATGTCGGGTATTTTTTGGGCGGCCGGTTTGTCCGGCATCTGCTCCGAAACCGTTCCCTGCAGGAGATCGCCCGCCTGCCGTACGCCTTGCTCGATGCCGAACTGACCGCCTTTTTGAAAACCTGAGCGTTAAAAAAGCAGAGCCGTTTCGGCTCTGCTTTATACATATAAAGGTATGGGCGGCAGTCCGCCTGTCACTGGTCGGATACCGGATCCAGACTGTGTTCCTGATAGAAGGCGGCCATCCGGCGATAGCATACCGTCTTGAGACGCGCGATTTCCTCCCGTTTTGGTTTGGAGGTATCCGGATACACCGGAGGAAGCACGGTCAGGCGCAGGCAGGGCTTGTGTTTGAACAAGCGCTGCAGCCCGGTTGGCTGCACATATGTGACGACCGAGGGAAGCAGCGGAACATGGTTGTCGTAGGCATATGCAAAGGCGCCGTTTTTAAAGCGGCGGATACCCGGATAGTAAAACCGCAGCACCCCTTCCGGGTAAACCTGCACGATATGCCCCCGCCGGACAGCTTCCCCCACGGCGTCGGAAAAAGCGGGCATTTTTCGGAAGCTGCGCGGGATCGGCATCCCGCCGAGTCCCTTGACCAGATGACGGATCAGCGGGATTTCCAGGTTGGATTGGAGGGTCGCAAAATACAGCCGGTGATCGAAAAAGGCCGTGCCGATCATGGTACAGTCCAGCGGATGGACATGGTTGCAGATGGAAATGGCGCCCCGTCCGCGCAGACGCTGGATATTTTCCCGCCCGTGGACCTGGAAACCAAAGAGCAGGGGATTGAGAATGGCAAACACCCCAAGCGCCAGGGGTTTGAGCAGTGCGTAAAGGATCCTGTAGAACAGACTGTCCCCAAGATAGTCGTAACCCGCTCCGATGTGCAGCTTCAGGGGCGACCACATATGCAGTTCATGTTCGTCGATCGCGACCGGCTCTTCTTCGGTCAGAACCTCAGGATACTCGTTCATATTCATTCATCGCCTGTCGGAACATATCCTCGATCTGTGAAACGCAGTGATCGATGTCGAATGCCCGCCCGTGTTCGGCATACCGGCTTTCCATAAGTCGCCGCTCATCCTCGTTATCCAGCCAATATTCGATTTTTTTAGCCAGATCGGCGCTGTCTCCCGCACGGAAGAGGCTGCGTTCATCCAGGGCAAACTGCGGCGTCGCGGATTTCGGGCTGTCCGCGATGATGGGCACCAGCCCGCTCGCAAACGCTTCCATGCAAGAGATGGCTTCGATTTCCACATCAGCGGCGTGCACATAGAGGTCGCTCATGGCGAGCACGTCAAGCAGTTCAGCCTTCGGGAAAAACCGGATGATGGGCGGGATGGGCAGCTTTTCAGCCCGTTTCTGGAGCATCTCCAGTTTCGGTCCCTGACCGGCCAGAATCAGCTGGATCCGGTCGCGGTAAACGCAGCGGTCGATGGCGTCGATCAAAACATCCTGCCGCTTTTCCGCCGACAGCCTTCCAATCATCAGGATCACGATTTTGCCCTGCAGCTCCGGGGCCTTCTCCTTTTTTCGGTAGACGAAATCGGAATCGATGCCGTTGGAGATGACATGGAGCTGGGCGGTGTAGCCGTTTTTCTCCAGCTGGGAAGCAATAAAGCGGCTGGGACAATGGATGTGGGTGAATTTATTGTAAAAAATGGATTTGAATCCCTGATAAATCGCCTTGTTGATGCCACGGGAATTCCCGAGTCCGATGGAGGAGGTGATATTTTCGGGCTGGACATGGAACGCGGCCGTGTGGGGCACACCCAACCGGGCGGCGATCTTCTCTCCTTCGATGGAGAGGGGGAAGGGCATGAGAAAATGTACGATCTCCGCCCAGCGGATAGCCTCTTCCAGCGTGGTCTTATTGGGGCGGGCAAAACACATCCCCTGCGATTTGATCAGTCCGTCGAACAGCGGCACGCGGAATTCCCGCACGGCGTATTTATCTTCCCGATCTTCTCCGGTGCAGACGACCCGGATCTCATTGCCATGCCTTCTGAGCGTATCCGCAAAGCGGCGGGCGGAAATGGTGGTGCCGTTGTTGTCGTTGTCGAATTGATCGATGACCAACAGAATTCTCACGCAAAAACCCTCCTCAGCCGCCTGTTTATGGGCGGTTAAAACCGGCAACCGGCCAACCGGATTTATAAACCTTATCTACACAGTATATACTATATGCTGTTCGTAATCAAGTACTGCCTGGAAACGTATGGCAAACCGATCCATTCGGCTGCCGGATTCCGGGAGAAGGGGTGGCACCATGAATCAAGAAGAGAGACAGTTTTCGGCAGTGATTCAAAAAGTCCCCGGCATCGACGGGGCCTATGTGGAGATTCCGTTCGATGTGAAAGCCGCGTTTGGAAAAAATCGGGTCAAAGTCCATGCGACGTTTGACGGGATTCCCTATGATGGCCTCATCACCCGCATGGGCACTCCCGGCCCGATTCTTGGTCTGCGCAAGGATATCCGGGCCCAGCTCGGAAAAGGGCCGGGCGATCGTGTGACCGTTACGGTGAAGGAGCGGATATAGCGGCATTGTTTATCCGAATGGAACGGCGCGTTTTGGCTTGTATGCGTCAGCGGCGCGTGGTATACTGATTTCCAAAGGCCGGATTTTCCGACCGGTTCGGGATCCTGTTGAAAGTCGCAAAAGACCTTATGGCTTTGCCAAGGCGAGAGAGGGCAGATCATATGGAACGGACAATGCCGGACAACGCGTTTTTAGAGCGGCTGACTGACTGCATTTCCTATCTGGAACCGTTTTTTATCCGGTGGCCGGACGCTGCCCGATGACCTGGAATCCATGGCGCTGTTTCTGCGCCATTTTTTGTTTTTGACTGGGTGGCGATGCTGTGTCCGGCTGCGGCCGGCG
>CABQAA010000172.1 GCA_902461995.1 uncultured Oscillospiraceae bacterium
ATCGCCGGACCCGATTTTTTTGTCCCGTCTTATCAGCCGGCCGTCCCGCTGATCTTTATTACCTATATATAGAGATACAAGAAATGGGGATCCGTTTCGCCGCATGGTACATCCCCTATATGGTCTGATAAATTGGAAATTCATCGAGCTTTAGAATATTATCTCTATATTTTGTATAAATATTTATGCTAAAGTGGTCGAACAAACGATAAAACAGGGGTATATAGACCTTTTTTCGGCTCAAAACGGGGGTTACAATCCTGTAACTTTTGTCTGCTTGCACAAAATTTCCGTAAAAACATGCAATCTCTTTTTGGAATGGAAAAATTGTTAGGAAATGGAATATAACGAGACGAATTGTACCAAACTAAAGCTGGAGATCCGGTAAACCGTGGAGGTTTCGTCGAAAATCCTGAAACCATAGGCTGATGGAAACGAGGCCGAACCCACGGAAACCATCCGCTGAAAGGGCGGCTGTTTTTTGTCGAATCCAGCCTATGTTTGTGCATTTTTTACAAATATGGACATAAAAACGCGGTTTGACAAGGCGATTTGGTGTGCGTATAATACAAGGCGGCACCAAAATCCGGATGAATCCGCAGTGCTTTTGCCCCTTTGCAAAAGCCGAAAGAAAACCGGAAAGGGTTGGTTACAACCATGAAGACATGCAAAGACGTCCTGTGCCGCGTTGGCCGTCAGGCCCTCCGCATTCTGCGCAGCCGTCTGCTGGCGGTATCGGCTCTGGCCGCCGCCTGTGCGATGATGGTGACGTATGTGACGGTTCATATGCGGGCGGTGACGGTCGTGGACGGTGATGTCAGCCGGGTAGTCATGACCCTCAGCCATACCCCTATCGCCGTATTGGAAGATGCCGGCGTCGCCCTGGGCGGGCAGGACGTCATGCGGGTCAATTTGGAGCAGGACATCATCGAGATCAGCCGCGCGTATCCCGTGAGCGTCACCGTCGACGGGATGACGATCATCCTGCAGATGACTCAGGGTACGGTACAGGACGCGCTCGATCTCGCCGGTGTGGAGCTTGGGCCTTTCGATAAGGTGGGCGCCGAATTGACGGACGCCGTCGGTCCCGGCACCAGCCTGCAGGTGGAACGGGTTTCCTATAACGAATATACCAAAACCGCGTCTGTAGATTATAAAACCACCGTGAAATACTCGAATTCCCTCGACCGCGGCCAGACAAAGGTCATCCAGTCGGGCCGGAAAGGGGAAAAAACGCTGATCTACCGCGACTGCGTGGTAGACGGCCAGGTCGTCGATACGGTTCTGGTCTCTGAAACCGTGACGACGGAACCGGTTGAGCAGATCAAGCTGGTGGGCGTGGGCGGCAATATGCCCATGTCGCCCATACCCGACAGTGTGGAGCTGGACGAAAACGGCATTCCAGTCCACTATAAGAAGGTTCTGACCGGTTCCGCCGCCGCCTATACCTGGTACAACACCCCGGAAGGCCAAACAACGGCGACCGGCAGGAAACCTCAGGTGGGCAACGTCGCGGTCGATCCCAAAATCATTCCTTACGGTTCCAAGCTCTTCATCATGTCCGCGGACGGCAAATACGTCTATGGCTACGGTATCGCGTGCGATACGGGCGGCTCTGTCCGGAAAGGCATCATTATCGCCGACCTATTTATGGATACGGTAGAGGAATGCCGCATCTTCGGACGGCGGGATATCGTGATGTATATACTGGAATAATCAAACGGCCCTGCGGAAGTCTCCGCAGGGCCGTCGGCCTTTTCGGCCGCATCGATACAAAAAGCGGCCCGTCGGTTGACAGGCCGCTTCTTCTGCGATGTTCAGGAAGGGGACTCCGCCGCTTCCCGATAGGGACGGATGCGCTCCGCAAAATCCCCGCCGTCCTCCGGGCAGTGCGCCCGCATTTCGATGGGCTTGGATAAATCGAGGCTGAACAAGCCCATGATGGATTTCGCGTCGATCACATAAGGCCCTGAAATCAATTCGACTTTAAAATTCATTTCATTGCAGATGCTGACGAAGGCTTTCGCCTCCACCACGGTTTCAAAGCGTACATTCGCTTTATACATGCCCGCTCATCCTTTCCTGCTGCTGTGCACAGCCTCACGATTCCGTCAAAAACGTCAAAACAGCGCGTTCGCTCTCCTGATCCGATAATCTCAAAAAAGTATCGCATCTTATTCCTCTGCCGCAACCGGCATCGAAAAGATACCCGTAATCGTTTTTTATTATAGCCAGTTTATTCGAGGAAAACAACCGGGAAACAAAACAAAGTGTCCATTGAAAAGCGTCAACATTTCGAGTATAATGTAAAATTGAGTCTATGTACAGTGTGCAGGAGAAATCCGGAGAGGAGGGGGATCCGTGCAAGCCCTTTTTTATACCCTGGGATGCAAGGTCAACCAATATGAGACACAGGCCATGATGCGGCTGATGGCGGAAAACGGCTATGAAACAGCCGAATATCTCCCGGGATCCCCGGATATCGGGGACGGCGTCATCGTTCTCAATTCCTGCACGGTGACGGGGGAAAGCGACCGGAAGCTGCGGCAGCTCTTGCGCCGCTGCCGCCGTGAAAATCCGCAGGCCGTGCTGGTGCTCACCGGATGCATGCCCCAGGCTTTCCCGGAAGAAGCCGAGGCTTTCCGGGAGGCCGACATCGTTTTGGGCAACGCTGCCAGGGCGGCATTGCCCCGGTATGTCCACCAATACGCCGCCTTCGGCCACCGGATCGTGGATATCCCGGCCCACGGCAAATCGTTTGAAAATCTCTCCATCGATGCCTTTCAGGGCCGCACCCGTGCGTTTGTCAAAATCGAAGACGGCTGTGACCGATTCTGTTCCTACTGTGTTATTCCGCGGGCGCGGGGCCGGGTGCGCTCAAAATCGCTCGGGGACCTGCGGGACGAGCTTAGGACGCTGGCCGCGCGGGGATACCGGGAAATCGTACTCGTGGGCATCAACCTGACGGCCTACGGCAAGGATACGGGACACACCCTGTGCGATGCGGTCGAAATCGCCTGCGCCGTTTCCGGAATCGACCGGGTGCGGCTGGGGTCTCTGGAGCCCGACTGCCTGACCCCGGACGTGATCGCGCGGCTGGCCTCCCCCGCCTGCGCGGGACTCTGCCCCCAGTTTCACCTGTCCCTGCAAAGCGGCTGTGACGAGACGCTTTCCCGGATGCGGCGGCGCTACACCACCGACGAGTACCGCCGGGTCTGTCTGGAGCTGCGGGCGGCCTTCCCCGGATGCGCCCTGACCACTGACGTGATGGTCGGATTCCCAGGCGAAACCGAGGAGGAATTTGAACAATCCCGCCGGTTTGTGGAAGAAATCGCGTTCGCCCGGGTGCATGTTTTCGCCTATTCCCGCCGGGCCGGCACCCCCGCCGCCACGGCCCCTGGACAGATTGCCCGGGCGGAAAAGGCCAGACGGGCCGAGCGCATGGCCGAAACGGCGGCCGTTGGCCGGGATGCTTTCGCTGCCGCCCATGTCGGCCATACGGTAGAGGTCCTCGTCGAAACGCGGGACACTCCGGGGATCGCAGAAGGATACACCCCCGATTATCTGCCCGTCCGCATCCAGGCGGAAGACAGCGCCCTCCCCGAACCCGGCACGATCCTTTCGGTACAACTGACGGACGCGGCGGAGGGCCTATGCACGGGGCTCCCCGCCAAATCGTGACGTCTTGCCGGTGAGAAGGGACTATGGTATAATAAAATGAATTCTTGCCGATCCGCCGTAAAGAACGGTTTTCACATAAACGGTCCAGAACCACAAATTCGATAAGCCGGCAATGCCGGAACAGAGAGGAATCAGCATGACCGAAGACATCGCCACATTTGAACAACTGGATCTGACCCCTGAGGTACAGAAGGCTGTCCGCCGGATGGGCTTCTCCGCCCCTACCCCGGTACAGGCACGCACCATTCCCGCTATGCTGGATGGTCATGACGTCATTGCTAAAGCCCCCACCGGAACCGGCAAGACCTGCGCATTCGGTATTCCGCTGCTGGAAAATCTGCGGATGAATGAAATGGATACCCAAGCGGTGGTCATCTGCCCCACCCGGGAGCTCTGCATTCAGATTACCGAGGAACTGCGCCAGCTTGCGGCCTACCTCCCCGACGTGCGCATCGTGTCTGTTTATGGCGGGCAGCCGATCCAGAAGCAGCTCATCGCTCTCAAGAAAACCCCGCATATTCTGGTGGCGACACCGGGCCGGCTGCTCGATCACATGGGCCGCGGCACGGTGTTTCTCGGCAACGTCTATACCGCCGTACTCGACGAGGCCGACGAAATGCTCAAGATGGGTTTTATCAAAGACGTGCGAAAAATCCTCAACGCTACCCCGGGTGACACGCAGGTGGTGATGTTCAGCGCCACCATCTCCCGCGAAGTGATGGACGTGGCGTGGGAATACCAGCATGCGGCGGTGGAAATCACTGTGGAGGCGGAAGGCGATAACCGTCCCCGCATCGCCCAGTTCGGCCTGATTTCCTCCGGAGACCGGCGGCTGGAGGATATGTGCCGGATCATCGATGAGCTGGAGCTTAAACGGGTTATGGTGTTCTGCAACATGAAGAACACCGTCCGGCGGCTGGGTGAAAAGCTGCACCGCATGGGCCGCAGCTCCGACGCTCTGCACGGCGATATTCCCCAGGCCCAGCGCAACCGCGTCATGAACGGCTTTCGAGAGGGCAGATTCGAGATTCTTGTGGCGACCGATGTGGCGGCCCGGGGCATCGACGTGGACGACGTGGAAGCGGTCTTCAACTACGATATTCCGGATGAAAACGAGTATTACCTGCACCGTATCGGCCGGACCGGCCGGGCCAAACGCCATGGCGTCGCCTTTACATTTCTGACGCCCGGCGACCGGTTCCGCATCCGGGATATCAAAAAATACACTCACTCGGATATCCGGGATGTGTCGTTCGATTCGTCCGGCCGTCTGTCTTTGCTCGACGGCTCCTCGGTGAAAGAGCATCTGGAAAACGGGGATTTATCGTTTGAGGAACCGGCAGATTAAATAAAGATTCCTCGCGATTTTCTACGAGTTTTAAGCGGTGCTTTTTTGCAATCGCGTTGCATCCGCACCCTTTTTTTGCTATACTGAACGTGTTGAATATGTGGCAATTCAAGCGGGGGAAACCTGTGAAAAAGCGGAATTGGCCGGTTTTTTGCCTTGTGGCCGGCCTGGTAATCCTGTGGGCCGTCTTCTTCGGCTGCGTCGTATACCGTCTGGCGGGCGTTCCCTGTCCCGGCTGCGGCATGACGAGAGCTTGGCTTTCTCTCCTG
>CABQAA010000173.1 GCA_902461995.1 uncultured Oscillospiraceae bacterium
AGATATTATCCTGGCGGATGAGCCCACCGGCGCACTGGACACCGAAACCAGCCTGCAGGTGATGGAGATTCTCAAGGAGATATCCAAAGACCGGATGATCATTATGGTCACCCATAACCCGGAACTTGCTGAACAGTATTCCACCCGGATCGTCCGGATTCTGGACGGCAGGATTACCGCCGATTCCGCTCCCCTGACCGGGGAGGAGATCCAGAGGGAACGAGCAACCGGAAAAGAAAAAGCGGAGAAGGAGAAAAAGGTCAAAAAGCCCTCCATGTCCCTCGGCACATCCTTTGGCCTGTCCTTGAAAAACCTGTTTACCAAAAAGGGACGCACGGCGCTGACCTCCTTTGCCGGCAGCATCGGCATTATCGGCATCGCCCTGATTTACGCCGTGTCCCAGGGCACCACCACCTATATCGACGCCTTGCAGGAGGATACCCTGTCCTCGTATCCCCTTACGCTTCAGGCCCAAAGCATGGACTTGGGTGCACTAATGGAGGAGTTCATCGGCGCGGCCCGGTCGGAGGGCGGACACGAAAACGATGCCGTTTATCAAAAGCCCATGGTCTACGATCTGGTCAACGCCCTGAATTCGTCGGATGGCATTGAAAACGACCTGCGCTCCTTTAAAAGCTATCTGGAGGAAAGCCGGGCGTATATCGAAAGCGAAGACGGCCTGCGCGATGCCATCAGCGGCGTGCAGTATACTTACGATACCGACCTTCTGGTGTATACCGAAAACGTGGACGGTTCCATTTTGCGCTCCGATTCCCGGGAGCTGATGCAGGATTTGCTGCTGGAGTATTTTGGGCTGGATATGTCGTCCATGCTGGGGCTAAGCGAGGAATACGGCATGACGGACAGCATGAGTGCCCTATCTTCCCTGTCACCTGCCGGAAGTTCCATGGTTCTGTGGCAGGAAATGCTCCCGGGCGACAACGGGAAGCTGGTCAGCCCCTTGCTGGAAAGCCAGTATGACGTGGTTTACGGCTCCTGGCCCACGGAATACAACGAAATTGTGCTGGTACTGGATGAAAACAACGAGCTGGACGATATGGCGCTGTATGCGTTGGGACTCAAGTCCGAAGAAGAGATCGACGCGATTATGGAGGCCGCCATCAACCAGACCGAGCTGGAAGTGGAAACACAGCGATGGTCCTATGAGGAAATCTGCAATATGGAATTCAAGGCTGTCCTGAATTCCGATTGCTATGCCCTGGATGAAGCCACCGGCTTGTATGTAGACCTTCGGGAAACCGATGCCGGGCTGAAATACCTTTACGACAACGGAATCAGCCTGAAGGTCTCGGGGATTATCCGTCCCAATCAGGATGCCGTTTCCACCATGCTCAACGGTTCCATCGGCTACACCAGCGAGCTAACTGAATACATCATCGAGCAGTCAGGGACTTCCGCCGCCGTGGAAGCCCAGCTGAATCATCCTTCCACTGATATTTTTACGGGGCTTCCCTTCCGGGAGAGCACGGCTGACCTGACGGATGCGCAGAAGGAAACGGATTTCCGGGACTATATTTCCGGTCTGGATGAAAGCGGCAGAGCGGAAGCCTATCTACAGATCATGAGCATCCCTGCAAAGGAACAGGTGGATGAGGCAGTATCCCAATCCGTATCCTCCATGTCCCGGGCCGATATGGAGGAGGCGCTTAAACAGGGCCTCAGCCAACAGACCGGCCTGAGCGAGGCGGAAATACAGGAATATATCTCCGCCATGAGCGACGACGATTTGTCCGAACTGATTACGCAGATGGCCGAGGAGCAGTTTCGGGCGCAGTATGCGGCGCAGGTACAGACGGAAATGGGTTCCATGAGCACCCAGCAGCTGGCGGCCGCCCTGGACATGGCCATGGAAGGCTATACAACCGAACAGTGCGCTTCCTATTACGACGAAATTCTCGTCTTTTCCGAGTCCAGTTATGAGGATAACCTGCAGGAACTGGGATATGTGGATCTGGACGACCCCGCATCCATCAATATCTACGCTTCCTCCTTTGAAAACAAAGAGGCTATTGAACAGGCGATTGCCGACTACAATGCCACCGTGGACGATTTAGAACAAATCCAGTACACGGACTATGTAGGCCTGATGATGTCCTCCGTCACCTCCATCATCAATGCCATCACCTATGTGCTGATTGCCTTCGTCGCCGTTTCCCTGATTGTGTCCTCCATCATGATCGGCGTCATAACCCTGATCTCCGTACAGGAGCGGACCAAGGAAATCGGCATCCTCCGCGCCATCGGTGCATCCAAGCGGAATGTTTCCTCCATGTTCAACGCGGAAACGTTGATTATTGGGTTTACCTCCGGCGCCCTGGGGGTGCTTATCACTTATCTGCTGTGTATCCCCATCAATATGATCCTGCACCATTTCACCGGCATCAGCACGCTCAACGCTTATCTCCCCCCTTGGGCGGCCTTGGTTCTGATTTTCATCAGCATGGCGCTGACCCTGTTCTCCGGGATCATCCCCTCCAGAAGCGCTGCGAAAAAGGATCCGGTGGTGGCGCTGCGCACAGAGTAAAATACCACGCCTTTTTTCATGAATGGGTGTTTCCTGCACCCTCTTCCTTCGTTGGGAAACTCCAAAGGGATTTGGGAAATTTTCAATGACCGTATCGGGAATCCTTGCGAAACGCAAAACTTCCCCGGTTTACACGCATCGGACGGTATCCGAGTTGTTCTTATGATTCCATCGGTACCGGGGCCACCGAAATACCGCCATTTGGGGGCATTACAAGAGGGTGTGCAAAGACCTTCCAAGGAAAAGTCCCGCAAGGCCTAGATTCACAAGGCTTTGCGGGACTTTTTTATGCCGGTACCCGGGTTTCTTTTCTCCCTGCTTATTTTCAATAGTGATCCCTCGCCTCATCCTGCCGGCACGGGGGCCTGGCTGAGCCAGATTTGAATTTTCCAATATGGGCTATTCCTCATGCAGCCATGCTTACCACGCCGCACAAGCTCAAAATCAACACAAAAAGGCCGAAGACAATCCGGTAACACGCGAACACCGTCATAGACTTTTTCTGCAGGAAGGCAATAAATTTCTTTACCACAATCAACGCCACCAGAAAACTGACGGCAAAGCCAATTCCTAAGCTGATAAGCTCTACGGTACTCATGGAACCAAAGCCGCCCAGCTGGATCAGCTTCAGAGCGCTCATTCCCAGCATGACGGGGATGGCGAGGAAAAAGGAGAATTCCGCACTGGCTGAAGTGGAGAGCCCTGCAAACCAGCCGCCAATGATGGTGGAAGCGCTGCGGCTCATACCGGGAATAATGGAAAGGCACTGAAATCCGCCAATGATTAAGGCCTGCTTTGTGGATACCGAAAGCCATTTCCCTTTTTGCGGTACAGAGGCGGCTTTCCTGCAAAATCTCTCCGCCAAAAGCATGGCAATGCCCCCCAGGACAAGAACAATGGAAACGCTTACCGCGTTAAACAAATAGGCGTCCGCCAAATCGCCCAGAAGCAGTACCCCGATAAACCCGGGGATACAGGCGATAGCCAGCGTAATCCAGAAACGCAGACCGGTTTCGGAATAGGGTCTTGTCCATACGCCGTTTTTCTTTTTGGGAAACAAATTCTGCAGGGTTGCTAGAATCTTTTTGCGGTACAGTACCATAACCGCTAAAATGGCTCCCAACTGGATGACATAAGAATAGGTGTTGATGTACTGTTCGGAGGCCTGAAAATCCAGAAGTTCTTCAAACACAATCAGGTGTCCGGTGGAGGAAATCGGGAGGAATTCCGTTATTCCCTCTACAATCCCCAACAAGAAGGATTTTAGGCAAAAAAGAACGCTGTCTATGCTAACCCACTCCCTTTAATTATAATATTGCCATAGCATACCATGAACGCTGCCCCGTGTGGTTTTCATCCTACGTTTATCGGCGGCGTTCCCGAGAAATGCTGCCGCATTTCTCCCGACCTTTATTATACCACAACGGTAGAGGGAACCGGACCGCAGGGACGGCTCCGAGCCCAGGGACATCCTAGATCGTTTACTATCAGGCATAGAGGCCCTGGGCACATTATACCACAACGGTAGAGGGAACCGGACCGCAGGGACGGCTCCAGGCCCAGGAACTCCACATATTGTTTGCCATCAGACAAAAGGCCCGGGGCACATTATACCATGAACCATAGCGTTTTTCCAGTATTGTCTGGCGCCCGGCTAAAATATCTTTATTTCTGCGGGGCAATGTTTATGCATGAGAGATTTATCGGCGCCGGGGTTATCCCACCGACCGGCGGGAGTAAAGGGAAAACTCGGTGGTTTCCGGAATCATATCCTCATCTGCTCATGGACGCGGGATACCGAAGATAAAACGCTCCCGGCGGAACATAGTGTCCGCCGGGAGCGCCTGTATCATAGAGTTGGCCTATCCGCCCATTGTTTGATTGGCCCCATCCGGGCAGCGGCAGGTGGATCTTACTCTGTTCTAATGGTAATGGAGGTGATAACCGGCTGGGCGTCCGCCTCGATTGTTCCGTTGTCGTCGGTGGGTTCTGCCGCTTCACAAACCGCATCGACCACCTCCAGGCCCTCGGTCACATAACCGAAAACAGCATATTGCCCGTCGAGATACGTGCTGTCCTCCTGCACAATAAAGAACTGTGAACTGGCACTGTCGTAATCGTCTCCGGAGCGAGCCATGGAAATGGCCCCTCGGGTGTGGGACAGGCTGTTTTCATACCCATTATCCGCAAACTCGCCAACGATCGTGTTTTCCGATCCGCCGGTACCGTCCCCATTGGGATCGCCGCCCTGCATCATAAAGCCCTCCATAATGCGATGGAATGTAAGGCCATCGTAAAAACCGCTTTCCGCCAGGGATACAAAATTAGCGGCGGTAACCGGCGCAGACGCCTGATCAAGCTGTACGGTAACGGTACCATAGTCTGCGATTTCGATATCGGCGTAATAGGTGAGGGATTCATCCAGCGCGGCGGGGGTGTATGTGGTATCGGCGGAACTGTCGGTGGATACGGTTCCGTCGGAAGTGGTATCCTCACCGCCGGCAGCAGACGAGGTGTCTGACAAATGGACAGCCAGGAATACGATACCAATAATACACAGGCAGACCGCTGCGGCTGTTATGCCGATCACGGCGATTCGTTTTTTTCTTTTCTTTTCCATCGGGGCCGCGATCCCGTCGATAACCGCGGCAGCATGTGCATCCACAACATCAGGGACCCGGACAGTCAGTTCACCGTGTCGGATGTCCTCCACGATCGACTCATAGGGCCGGCCGCTTCCCTCTCCTTG
>CABQAA010000174.1 GCA_902461995.1 uncultured Oscillospiraceae bacterium
GGACCCCTGGGGGTCCGCCCTCTTTCCTATCTCGCTATAAATGGATCAAACCCGTTTGGTGTGCTCCGTCTTCGGCTGTCTGCGGCGGCTGACCGCCACCAAAGCCAGAGCGCTCACACCGAGCAGCAGCGCCAGGCAGAAAGGCCAGAAGTCCATCCGGCCGGTCACAGGCGTTTCGGGTGTGGAAACCTGCGAAGAGCTGCCGCTGACGGCCGCATCCTCATACACCAGCGCATAGGTGGAAAACCGATCGGTTTCGAAAACCGCCACACCGTCGCGGACGGTCGTGTCCAGCTTTTCCGCGACGCCGTTGTGGACACGGATGACATAAAACGTCCGGCCTTCGGCGAGCAGATTCCCGGGAATAGCAATCTGCACCTGAACCGGCTGCACCAGTTTCTCCAGCGTACCGATCGTCTCGCCGTCCGCTTTCAGGAGCACGGACAGATCGAGATACTGTGCTATTTCCGCCTTTTCTCCCGCAGCGGAAACCGTTTTTTCGGCGTCGGCAGGATCAACGGCTTCGGGGGCAACCGTCTCGGTTTTCATCTCGACGGTGATCGCCTTGTCCTGTTCCACCGCCGTTTTCACAGCTTCTTTCGTCTCGTCCGAGACGGCTCCGCCAACATCGGCATTGTTCAGGATCTGCTCCACGACCTGACCGACCGTTTCCTCGACCACGGCGCTGCTCTCCCCAGCAACGCCGACTTCCACCTTATCAACCGGTTTGTCCGGGTCCACGGTAGGAAGAACGGGCTTGCCGACGACGACGACCGAGCAGGTGTCGCTCTTATCCCCCACAGTGGCCGTAATGTCCACTTTTCCGGGAGCGACGGCTGTCAGAGTACCATCTGCCGCTACGGTCGCGATATTCGCATCACCGGATGTATAGGTCACGGTTGTATCCGCATCGGCGCCGGCTTCCACCGTCGTTTTCAGCACCGCCGTCCCGCCTTCGACGAGGCTCTGGGGTGCCTGATCGATGGACACGGAGAAAATGCGGGGATCGGTGACCCGGCCCGTCGTTTCATTGTAGTCGCAGCCCTCGGCCATATAATTCTTGACCACCGGATCCGGCGTATCATTCGGCGCCTGGCCAATGCGGTAGGTGCCGCCCGTGACATACGGATTGCCCGTCTCCTGCGCGCGGTAGATGGCCGACTTACCGCCGTAGTAGGTGCCGCCGTACACGTATGTAGTCGCGTCGGCATTGATGCCGCCGTCGCCGCCTTTGTTGTCGTTGCCGATGTAGATCGCGTATTTCGGGCTGGAGAAGGTGCCGCCGTACACGTATCCGGTTACGACGTCCTCTTCCCCCGCGATATAGAGCGCGTAGAAGGAGCGGCTGTTGTCCCAGGCGGTCGAGAAATCCCCGTCATAGACCTTGAGCACGCCGCTTGCCGAGGCGAGCGCCCCCTGAATACCGGTGATGGTGGCGTCGTTGACCGTCATGTTGGCATAATTCCGGACGCAGTACGCAAAGGTTCCGGGCTCATTGGTAGAGGTCGAATGGAATTCGCCGCCGTTGATCACCATATCGCCCAGGTTATTGACTGCAAAGAAGTCCGCATTCACGACGATCTGGTTGACGGTCATGGTGCCGCCTTCTTCATTCATAACGGCCGTACCGCCCACGTTGCAGTGGGTTTCAAAGGTGCCGCCGTTGATCACCATGGTACCGAAATTGCCGATGGCGTTCCGATACGCGGTGACGAGTCCGGTCTTGCCGGCGCTCGAATCGTTAATAGTCATGGTGCCCATATTGTTCAGAATACGGCCGGTGCCGGTCGGTTTCGAAACGGTGTGTCCGTTTAGGTCCAGCGTGATGGTCACATCGCTCGGCACCGTCAGAATCGCGTTTTCCGGGATCGTCAGATCGGCCGCCAGCTGATAGGAACCCGATTCGATGGTCTGCAGCTGATCGAGTCCCGTGATCTGGATCGGCGTCACCTCGGCCAGAACGCCCGGAACTGCGATAAGGCTCATGAGCATCACGGCCGACAGCAGAATACCGCCCCATTTTTTGATGATTTTCATGTGCATTTTCATCCTTTCTTCTCGTTGACCGCAACGAAACAGCCACCGGGCCATCAACAAAAAAGACGTTCCGACACAACAGGTCAGAACATCCCTTATTGATGCAACTGGCTGCCATGTCTGACGACGAAGGCCCTATAGCTTTGCGTCTCTGCTTTTCAGCAGATTTGCCCAAATATACTGTTCGACATTTAGTATATGCCATTTTTTGAAAAAAATCAAGTCTTTTGCCGCAGCAGATGTCCATCCTTTACTTATTGACAGAACCTCCGGCTATGCCATAATTAGCGGCACAGTCTTCCCAGCGTATTTGCATCTGTCGTACAGGTTATGGTATACTAAAACTGATTTTGTCCGAACAAGATGAAAAAGCGGGCGAATGTTTCCATCCGCCCGCTTTCCGCCCTTCTTGCCGATCCGCGTGATGCGGTTTCCGAGGGCCCGCATATGCTTTTATTTGGTTTCCCGTCCAATCGCCACGACCGGATCCACGTATTTCCCTTCCGTGAGGATTTCGAGATGCAGGTGAGGTTCATCCAGGATCTCAACGGGAATTTCCGCCAGCGTGCCGATCACATCTCCGACTTTGACCTTCTGCCCGTTGGTCAGGTCTTTCGCCGTCACACCGCAGTAGCGCGATACAATGTTGAAGCCGTGATCGATCTCAATTACCGGTCCCCACAACGGATCGTTTTCCACTTTGAGAATGGTGCCGTCGGCGATCGCTTTGACCTCCGTGCCCTTCTCCCCCTTGAAATCGGTTCCGTTATGGGTGCGCCAATCTTTCATCGTTTCCGAGAACACCGGCTGGCCGTTTGAAAAGGGATTCAGGACTTCGTTTCCCATCGGCAGCATGAACAGGTCGGCGGGCTTTGTGTCTACAGGTTTGGTGGGGGGTGTCGTCGGCGCTGTCGTCGGCGGCGGTGTGGTTTCATACGGAATATCGCTGACAGGGTTGTCTACCGGTTTTCCGGTCGTGGGAGAGGTCACCGAGGGGGTGCTCGCCTCGGATGAAGTATCCCCCTGCTTTTGGGGCAGCGAATCCACGAAAGTGGCCACGGCCACTCCGCACACAGCAACCAGACAAACCGCCAATGCCACATAAAATCCTTTTCCGGTAAAGAAACGCTTCCACCCGGACTTTCTATCGTTACGCATACGGCTCAAAATGAATCCTCCATTCCGTTCATTCGTCGGCGGCTTGCATGTCCGCCTGCATCTACCCTTTATTCTGGACAGATTCGCGCCGGTTATACAAAACGACATTCCTCCGTACGAAAATTTTTGCAGGTGCGCCGTTTCTTTTTCTGCGCCTTTTCGGAATCGATTCGAAAGCCGCCGACAGGATGCAACAAACGAGGAATTTCATGACACTATATGAGGGAAGCCGGGAGGCTGAAGCTGTGAATAAGACTGAAAATACCGCCTCGCTGGTCGTCCGGGCCCAAGCGGGCGATGCAGAAGCATTCGGCCGATTATACGAACTCGTATATACCGATCTGTACCGGTATGCCTTCTATCATCTAGGCCAGGCTCAGGCGGCCGAAGACGCGGTTCAGGACACGGCTGTGGAAGCCTTCCGAGCCATCCATAAACTCAAAAACGCCGCCGCGTTCCGCAGCTGGATATTTGCCATTCTGTCCGCTCGCTGCAACCGCGGCATCCGGGAGCTGATCCGCCAGCGGGAACAGGATCCCCTCGAAGATGTCTCCTTGTCCGTCAGCGGTTTTGCCGAATCCAGCGACGAAGCGATCCGGCTGCGGCAAGCCATTTCGGAGCTTCCGGAACCCGACCGCCGCCTTCTGCTGCTGGCCGTGATCGGGGGCTTTTCCGGTAAGGAAATCGCCGGGATTCTGGGACGTCCGGAGGGTACGCTGCGCTCCCGCCTGTCCCGCTGCATGAAAAAACTCCGTTCCATTCTGGCGGACGACGATACCTCTCGAAAGGAGGGTTCCCCACATGAAATCACCCATTCCTGACGACCGGCAGACGCTGGATGAACTCCGCCGCATTTTGGATACCGACAAGCTGCCCGTGCCCGACCGGCTGCGTCCGGAAAACCTCATTCCCACCCTCCTCACGGAAAAACCGCCTTCTCCCGTTTATCGGCAGCGCTGGTTCCGGCCGGCCGTCGCAACGGCTGCGGCCGCAGCCGTCATCCTGTTGCTGGTTCTTCCGGTTTGGGATCGGCTCACTTCGCCGCCCAAGGCCGTCTCAAATGATCCCACAGCGGGGACAATCGTTGAAACCAATACGGTTCAGGGAAACGAGAACGGCGATTTTCTGACCGAAGAGTCGATGGAGAAAGACGCCTCCACCGGGCAAGCGTCTGATGCCGAGCCGGAGGGAACTCCCGCAGGATCCAAACCGGCCTCCGGGTCCGCACCGACCGAAGCCACCGACGACGGGACCGCGCAGAACACCACATCCTGCGTTTGGTCCGGTTTGGAAACACCCAATATGACGTTTGATGAGGCCAAATCCCTGTTGGCGGGCGGCGCGCTGTTGATTGACCTGCGCACGGGCGCCGATGTCTCCCTCCCCCATCTCACAGGGTCTGTCAACATCCCATTCGCCGATCTAAATGATCGCATCCGTGAGGAAGCCGACACAGCACAGCCCCTGATCCTGTATTCCACGAACAAAGAGCAGCTCGAGCAAGCCGCCGGGCAGCTGGCCGCCCTCGGATATCAAGAGATCTATGTACTGGAATCCCTGCCATAAAGCTGAAAAGCAGCCACCCCCGGCGCTTTTATAAGCGCCGAGGGTGGCTTTTATGTCTGTATTCTTTTCCATACTGAATGGACGCAAAATCTTTTATATCGTGTCGCAGAGCGAAGACCGCGGGCCCCAAGGCAGATACGCCTTCCCTGCAATCCCCGCCGTCAATCCTTGGCCGGCATCATATTGGGATACACCAGGGTCATTTTTTCATCGGTATAATGCCGGTCGAGGAATTCTTCAAATGCGTTGGCGGGAGGATTTCCCTCATCCCGTGCGGTCCAGCGAGCCACCGCCACGGCCGAAATCACCGTGTTGAGCACCATGAATACCACCAGAACCCACGTCAGCACTTTCCCGACGGCATTGGGGATTTTTTCAATGAGCCGCGTCATCAGGGGAAAGAGATTTTTTACCCACAGAAGCGCCAGAATTCCCCAAAACATAGAATACATCACATTGATCCGGCCGTTCAGATTGAGAGGCATATGATCATATTTCCACGACAC
>CABQAA010000175.1 GCA_902461995.1 uncultured Oscillospiraceae bacterium
CCGCCGCATTTCAAACGAGAGGAATATGGTGGAACCCTCCGGGACCTCTCCGCCAAAAGAGAACTGCAGCATGTACCGGTTTCCGCTCCGCTTGCCCAGACTGACGGAGCCGTCGGTCCGGATCTCCCCCTGCCCAGTTCGGAGCAGAGGCTTTTGAATAACTGCCAGAATTTCGGGATCCTTCGCCAGAGTCTGCACCACCAGATATCCGCCTCTCGTCTGTTTCAGAGTGGCTTTAGAGGCCGGGATCTCCAGCCACATGGTGAAGTTCCCATCCGCCGCCGTCTCTTCCACCGCCACTTCCCCGTTGACACCGAGACTTGTCGGATAAAATCGGGCACGGATTCCTTTTCCGAAAGCTTCCGCATAGGACACCATCGTCTTCTTTTCCCCGATAAAATTGGTCTCTTCCCGCACCCCGCTCCGGATCGGCCGGTCAGTATCCACGCCAAACGCGATCTCGGCGGATTTGACGAGGCGGATGCCGGTTTCGGCACTCATCTCCTGCGGAAAATAGGGCACGACATCGCTGGCCGCGATGGTATAGGCGTATCCCTTTTCCCGTTCGGCCTCATCCCCCACGCTGGCAAGACGGGAATCGATCAAACTCCAGCCTTTGGCGGCGTTCTGATATCGGATGGGGGAGGCAAACACATAAAGCGACTTTGTCCCGTCCTGATTGAGGTAGGCAATCGTGCTGTCCGTATCATACTCGGGCAGGATCATTTTGTGAAATGCGGCCTCCTCCTCGGTGAACAGTTCCTGATAGGCCGGCGCCAGCCGAATATGCCGGCCCCCCAAAAAACCGCTCAGCCACATCCACAAGCCGATTCCCAAAAGAATCAGCACTCCGGCCGACACACACAATCCAATGAGGGTGGATTTTCTTTTTATCCTTTTCAACTTTTTTAACCTCTTTCTTCAAAGCGCTTGCAAAGTCCAAAAAGGCATGGTACTCTATATTGGTAAAGTTATCCAATATGGGAGTTTATAATAGAAGGCTGTACGCGTCATTGCCTTTTCGACAATATTTTTGGGATTCTGAGCAATTCCGGCAGAAGGGAGAATCCGCCTGATGACGACGTGCCGTTACAGACCCGGGCGCCAGGTGCCCGTCACACTCGAGCCGATCCGTACCGCCTCGCCGCTTCAGCAGGGGCAGTTTCATCTTCTGTTCATTCAGAGCGGCGGTGTCTTCGGACAGCTGCAGGATCTTGCCTGCTTCATCGGGGGCCGCACCCTGCTTTGCCTGTCTCCCCATACGCGGCTCATCCTGAAGGATACCCGCCGTCTGACGGGACTCCATCTGTCCTTCGCCCCCGCCTTCATTAACGTTCATCTGCGTGCGGATGCACTTCTCTCTCCCGCTTATGAAACCCGGCGGCGGGAATGCGGATACCCGGATTTTCATCCGTTTCTGCAGGACGATCCCGCCCATCCCGGCATCATGGGGTTGGACGATGCTTCCTACGCCTATATCACCGACTGCTTCGATAAAATAGCCGTGCAGCTCCGTGAACAGCCGGATTCCAAATGGTCCTGCCGGGCCAGATCTCTTCTGCTCAAATTGATCGCCTTTCTTGGCGACGATCAGAAGATCGCGGGCTGGAATCCGGCCGGGGATACGCCGGCCGCCCGGATGTGTCAGTACATCTTGACCCATTTGGACGGCGATCTGACGGTGGGCACCCTCTGCCGGATGTTTGCCACCAACCACACCTCTCTTTACCGGCAGTTCAAAGCCCACACCGGGCTGCCGGTATCGGAATATGTGCTGCAGAAGCGTCTGGAAACCGCCAAAAGCAGCCTAGCGTTTACGTCCCTATCCTTAGCGGAAATCGCCCAGACCTGCGGCTTCAAAGAAAGCTCGTATTTTGCCCGCATATTCAAACAGAATACGGGAATGACTCCCTTGATGTACCGCTGCACCATGCGCAAAAAACGGATGGAATGAAGAGGGCGTTTCCGTGTAGAACCGGCATATCGATCACGCCCCGACCTTCGATTTTGGAAAAACCTCAAAAGACTACGCCCGGTTCCGGGACATCTATCCGACCGCACTCCATGACAGGCTGCGCGATCTGGGGATAGGCCGCCGGGAAAGCCGCTGGCTGGATCTCGGTACCGGTACGGGCGTGCCGCCCCGGACCTTGGCGGAAAACGACGCCTGCTCGTATCCGGCGGCCGTTTCGTCAAGGTGTTTATGGGCTGGCGCCCCGATGACTCGGTGGCGTGCGCATCGGAGCAGTTGGTCCGGCGTCTCGATTCGGGCCGGACAAACGACAAGCCGGCCCTCCGCAATATGAAGATCCATCTCTTTGACCATTCTGAATACGAAACCTTGACCGCCACCCTGCCCTTCACCCAGAAATCCCGGCACAGCCGGATGTTCACCTGCCGGGGACAGGGCCCGATGGATCCGCCGGAGCTTGCGCAGTTCCAGCGGGAACATCCCCGGCTGCTGTCCGCCTTTCCGGAATGCTTCACTGTCGATTCAAGATAAAATCCCCCTCTCTTTCCGATGGCCAGGCACGGCCGCACCTCCCCTTCCATATTCTATAGGGGGAGGGGTTGCCCGATGAACGTCAATGAAACGCTTTACGGCATGGAACTCTGCGCCCTGGCATATAAAGAGATACAGCCCTGTTTCCCGGGAATGACCTTAGAGGTGATCGACGACGAAAACGGGGTGCAGTGTTATCTCCGACGGCAGGGCGATACCCTGTATATCACCTTCCGCGGATCCAATTCCCTCAAGGATTGGAAGGTGGATCTCACCTTTTTTAAAACCTGCATTCCTTACGACGGCTGCAACCCCAAGCTCCGGGTGCATTCCGGGTTCCTCGGCGCCTATAAGCGGCCGTCGGTGCGCGGCCGCATTCTCTGCGCCGTCACCCCCGACATCCGGCACATCAAAGTCGCCGGTCACTCCTACGGCGCCGCGCTGGCCGTACTATGCGCGGTCGATCTCGAATACCATTATCCGCAGAAAGACTACGAGGTCCTCCTGTTCGGCTGTCCCCGGGTGGGCAACCGTGCTTTTCGGAAATCGTATAACAAACGGGTGTTCAAAACGCTGCG
This sequence comes from uncultured Oscillospiraceae bacterium, assembly GCA_902461995.1. GTDB lineage: Bacteria > Bacillota > Clostridia > Oscillospirales > Acutalibacteraceae > UMGS1623. Next base: position 3,082 of record CABQAA010000175.1, read on the forward strand.
GGTGGAAAACGGAAACGACATCGTCACCAAAGTCCCCCCCGCTCTTTGGGGCTTCCGTCATGTGGGGATCCGGATACCCATCGGGGCGCCCCGCCTGCCCGGCGTGGTCTCACTGAATGCACATCGTCCGCAGTATTACGTCTCCTCGCTTTTCAGGAATTTTTTTCCACAGGGCCTTTCCTGATAAATCACATTGACAAAGACAGGGGATTGTGATATACTACCAGCGTAATCACGACGTGGAACGGAACTCACATGGTATGTAAGTCATGTTCGTTTGATGATTTACTGCCCTGTGGGTTTTTTGCTTGCCAGAACGATTACCACTCTATATTTCAAGGAGGACCCACCATGTACAACGGCACTGTCAAATGGTTCAATGCGGAAAAAGGATACGGCTTCATCTCCAGCGAAGAGGCCGGCGAGGATGTGTTCGTGCACTTCTCCGCCATTCAGGCTGATGGCTACAAATCCCTCACCGAGGGCCAGAAAGTCACCTTCGAGACCGAGCCCGATCCCAAAAACAGCAGCAAGCTGCGCGCGAAAAATGTGACCGTCGTCGCGGAATAAGCCGACACGGACCACGTCCGCCCCTGTAAAGGGGCGGATTTTTTTATGTGCCTTTTGGACGCCAGCATCCGCTCATCTTCTCCCCGCCGCTTGACAGCCTGCCTCTTCCACTCTATACTCGAGCTATCTTGCGGACAACCCGGCCGTCGTTCAGTCGTCCGCGCCTCAGAAAGGGTGTTTCTATGCCGGAGCTTTATCTGTATCAAACCGATTATCGCGCGGATCCGGCCAAGTGCCATCGTCTGGCCGCCCTGGCTTTGCGCGTATTTGACCTGGATTTGACCACCTGGCAGGAAAACGACCGTTACGTCCCCCATTCCCTGTTTGATGGGGACATCCTCGTCTCCAACGCCTCGGCCAGCCGGCAGGATTACCTCATCGACGGACGTCTCTGGCGCACTCTGCAGCTCGGCACCGTCATGACCGATCCGGCCTATCGGGGCCAAGGGTGCGCAGCCCGGCTGATCGCAAACGTGCTGGACCTGTGGGAAAATCGGGTGGATTTCGTGTTTCTCTACGCCAACGAGTCGGTGCTGGACTTCTATCCCCGGTTCGGTTTCGTCCCCGCGATGCAGTACCAGACCGTCGTCTCCCTTCCGGGGGGCAGCCGGGGAGAAGGCCGGAAAATCAATCTGTCCATACCGGAGGATTTGGCTTTGGTCCGTCGTCTCGCCGGCGGGTCTCTTCCCTCCTCTCCCTCCTGCCGTCTGACCGACGGACAGGCCCTTCTCCGCTTTTATCTCGAAGGCGCGTTCGCGGATGCCCTGTGGTATCTGCCGGACCGGGACCTGCTTGCTGTTCTGGAACCGGACGAGGGCGCATGTCTTGTATACGATCTTTTCACACCTCATTCCTATTCTCTCGGCGAGATTCTCCCGCGGATCGCCCCGTCCGGCTGCCGTACGATCCGGCTCGGCTTCACGCCTTCGGAGACCGAAGGATTGGCCGTGACACGGAAACCGTCCGGTGATCCCTTCTTTGTGCGCGGGGACGCGCCGCCGTTCGACGGCCGGATGCTGCCGCTCCTCACCCATACCTGAGGACGCCATATTGCATTCCGTGTCATGGACTCCGCTCCCCGAAGAGACATCCGCCGTGTGTTCTGCATCACCCGGTCCGCCGTGCAGAGCTCCCGCTTTTCCATGGTGGTCACCCGCGCCTTCCATGAGCGCGGCATGACGGGGCTGGCGGAGGGGAACGGAACCGAGGAGCCGTTCGCTGCGGCTGCGCTTTTATCCAGGGATATTGCCTTCTGCCAGCGGAGACATTCGAAGCCTTTCTCCGGACACATAGAGCGGTTTCGCCGCCCTTTCCGTGCTCTGAATACGCTATGGAAACCGCCCCCGGCCTTTCGGTTCGGGGGCGGTTGCTTGTGCAGTCAGACAAGTTCCTGCAGCTTGGCGAACACGGCTTCGTAATCGGGATGATCGGCCACCTCGGGCACCACTTCGGCGTACGCCACCCGGCCGTCCCGGTCCGCCACGAAAACCGCGCGGGCCAGCAGCGCCAGTTCTTCGATGAAGGTCCCGGTCGCCAGACCGAAGCTCCGATCCTTGTAATCGGACAGGGTGCGTACCGCCTTGACGCCGCTTCCGCCGCACCAGC
>CABQAA010000176.1 GCA_902461995.1 uncultured Oscillospiraceae bacterium
GAAATGCCGATCGACGAGGCGCGCCGTCAGGGCGCTATGGCGCTTTTTGGTGAAAAATACGGCGATACGGTCCGGGTGGTCCGGATGGGAGAGGCCTCCATGGAGCTCTGCGGCGGCACCCATATGGACAACACGGCCAAACTCGGCCTGTTCCATATCCTCAGCGAGACCTCGGTGGCTTCGGGCGTCCGCCGGATCGAAGCTGTGACGGGTACGGGCGTTCTGGCGGTGATGCGGGATAACCAGGAGCTGCTGGAACGCACCGCTTCGGCTGTGAAGGCAAATGGTCCGGAGGATCTCGAGCGGCGGGCGGCTCAGCTGATGAATGAACTGAAGGAAACAAAACGAGAACGGGATTCCCTGAAATCCCAGATGGCCGGCCAGCAGATCGAGGGCCTGTTCAGCAGAGCCCGCGAGGTGCAGGGGATCAAAGTGATTTCCGCCGCCTTTACCGGCACCGGCGCCGACGCGGTCCGCTCGATGTGCGATCAGTGCAAAGGGATGGTCCAGGGCAGCGCGGTGATTGTCCTGGCTGGGATGGATGAAACGGCCGGAACGGTGTCGATTGGCTGCGCCTGTACGGCCGAAGCCGTATCGAAAGGGGCCCACGCGGGCCATATCGTCCGGGAAGTCGCCGCCATCTGCGGCGGCCGGGGCGGCGGCCGTCCGGATATGGCGATGGCGGGCGCCAAGGATCTGACCCGGGTGGACGACGCGGTCAACAGCGTGGACGAGATTCTGGAAAACCAGCTGTCGAAATAAGGAGGCTTTCAGATGGACTGTATTTTCTGCAAAATTCTGGCCGGGGAGATCCCCTGCAAAAAGGTATATGAAGACGACCTCGTTCTGGCGTTTTACGACATCGAGCCCAAGGCTCCCGTGCATGTACTGATCATTCCCAAAGAGCATATCACGGGGGCGGACGCCGTGACGACGGAGAACAGCGCCCTGGTGGCCCATGTGTTTGAAGTGGTGCCGCAGGTTGCGAAAACGCTCGGTGTATCGAGTTTCCGGGTGGTGACAAACAATGGCGCCGACGCGGGGCAGACCGTGCCGCACCTGCATTTCCACTTGCTCGGCGGCGGTGCATTGGGGGATATGGCCTGACAAATGACGGAGATTATACTGGATTTGGAATGGAACGGATCCTATTCCAAAAAAGCGCACGGATATTTTAATGAAATCATCGAGATCGGCGCGGTGCGGGTGGAGGACGGCGTGCGGATCACCGAACCGTTCCATGCGGTGATCCGGCCAGTTTTCAGCAAAAAGCTGACAGAATTCGTCACCAATCTGACCAGCATCACCGACAGCGACTTGGAAGATGGGATCACCTTTCCCGAGGCGGTGGCGTCCCTCTGCCGTTGGATTGGGGAAGGGGAGACGGTTCTGCTCACCTGGAGCACGACCGATCTGCTGGTTCTGATGGAAAACTGCGAGCATTATTTTGAGAGCAAGACCATCCCTTTCATGAAGGCCTACGCGGATCTCCAGGCTTATGCGCAGCGGCGGATGGGGGACGATATGTCCCAGCAGCTTGCTCTTGGAAAGGCCTGCGAAAGGCTGGAGATCTCCGAGGACGGGGCCGATCTGCATCGGGCTCTTGATGACAGTATCCTGTCCGCCCGCATTTTCGTCAAACTGTATGATGACTCGTTTCAATCGGAGATTCGGCCGGCCGACGCGGCGTTTTATGACCGCCTGACGTTCAAAACCGCTTATATCAGCGATATCGACAGTCCGCTGATTCCCCGGAGCGAACTGCAGTTTCGTTGCGAGCACTGCAACCGGAACCTGAAACGGACAGGAGAATGGAAGTTCCGCAACCGTGCCTTTTTTGCGGAATTCCGCTGCGGAGAATGTGAACGCAAATTCATGGGGCGCATTCAGTGCAAACTGAAATACGAAGGGGTTGTCATCAAAAAGAAATTGACGGAAAAGGTCAAAGAAGAGAAGACCACTGCCGCAGAAGAGGACTCGGAGGCAGACAGTGTATCCTGAAAGCGGAAAACAGAATCGGCCGTCCTTGAGCCGCCTTTGGAACACGAGGCTGGGAAACCGCCTTCTCGTGGGGATTGTGTTGGGGGCGGTCCTGTTGCTGGCCTTGCTGCATCTTCTGGGAGCTCCTTTGACCGGGTGGATGCCGCCCTGCCCGTTTCATCTGCTGACGGGATTCAATTGTCCCGGCTGCGGTGCCACCCGCATGGTCCAGGCTCTGCTGGATGGGGAGGTGGGACAAGCATTTTCCTACAACCCTTTTTTCTTTGTGATTCTGTTTTTGGCGTGCGGGGTGCTGGTCTGGTTTTTTCTGCGAACCTTCCGGAAGAGCTGGAAGCCCCTGTGCATCGACTGGAAAAACCGCTGGTGGCTAGTTTTGCTGGGGTTGTTTCTCTTGTTCGGCGTGCTCCGCAACATGCCATGGTATCGACAGGTCTTTTTCTGATAGAAAGGTATTTCCCTTTACAATATGAAGGCGAGGTTACACTGTGACGGAAGCGGATGTGAAGAGCCGATTGCGCGGAATACGCTGCTTTTTGCTGGATATGGACGGAACGATTTATTTGGGAGACAAGTTGTTTCCCTTTACGATATCTTTTCTGGATACCGTCTTGAAAACCGGGCGGACCTATCGCTTTTTTACCAATAATTCCTCCAAAAACCGGCAGGCCTATCTGGAAAAGCTGTCCCGTATGGGCATCGTCGTTCCGCCCGACTGGATGTACATTTCTAATCAGGTCGCAGTGAAGGTGCTGGGGAAGAGATTTCCCGGCGGGTGTCTGATGGTTCTGGGGACCCCTTGTCTGATTCGCGATTTTGAAGCGGCCGGGTTTCAGGTGAACACGGGGGAGGTGCCGGATGCGGTCGTCCTGGGGTTCGATACCACCATCACCTATGACAAGATATGGGCCGCGTGCGATGCGATCCGGGCCGGTGCGGCCTTTTACGGGGTCAATCCCGACTGGAACTGTCCGGTCGAGGATGGAGGTTGGATGCCGGACTGCGGGTCGCTGGCGAAAGTGATCGAAGCGTCGACCGGCGCCGTTCCGGAGTTTTTCGGAAAGCCGACCCGTCACACGCTGGATTTTATTCTGGAGCAGACCGGTTTTCGGCCGGAAGAGCTCGCGGTGATCGGCGACCGGCTTTATACCGACATCGCCCTGGCCCACGACAGCGCGGTGACGTCGGTCCTGGTTCTGACAGGAGAGGCGACAAGAGAAGAGGCGGCGGCTTCGCCGACACCGCCCGATCTGATGCTGGAATCTCTCGCGCAGCTGCGGGATCTGCTGGATCAAATGGAATAAACGTGCGGCAGCCGCGGCCCGGTCGGGTGCGCGGCTGTTTTTTAATTCGGACTTGACCGGCCCCTTGGGGGATGGTTTAAGATGGGATAGAGGTGATGCGTTATGTGGATGAAAGAGGTCTGTGCTGTTTGCGGACTGACGAAAAAAGCGGTGGAGTATTACGAGAAAAAAGGGTTGATATCTCCGGGAACGACGGAGGGGGGATACCGGGATTTTTCGCCGGAAGATGTCGGCAAGCTGCAAAAAATCGCCCTTCTGAGGGAGCTCGGCGTGTCGGTCGACGATATCCGGCAGGTGCTTGTCAGTGGCTGTCCGGCCCGTGTACTCGCGGCTGTCGCCGAAAAGCAAGAGACGGTGATCGCCGACGCCCGGAGAAAGCAGCGGCTGCTGATCCGTCTGAGCGAAGGGGCGTCGTTTGACGAGATCGGCGCCGAAGCGGCCCGCCTGCTCGAGCATCAGACGATACTCGAGAGACTGCAGCGGTTGTTTCCGGGGACATACGGGCAGTTTATCGGGCTGCATTTTGCCCCCTATCTCCGAGATCCAATCGAAACGGACGAGCAGAAGACCGCCTGCCGGGAGATCGTTGCGTTTCTGGACAACGCAGAGCCGATCGCCTTTCCGGAAGAGCTGAAGGGATATCTGGAAGAGGTGACGACCCTCTGGGATCCGGGCGAGATGCAGCGCGGCGTGCAGGCCGGGTTGGACAAGCTGCTGGCGGATACGGAAGGGTATCTGGACGGCAACCGAGAGGATTTGGAATGGTATATGGCCTATCGTGGGTCGGCGGCATTTCGTCAGTCGCCCGCCGGCCGGATGCAGGAGCTGCTGCGGCAGTTCCAGCGACAAAGCGGATACGAGGATGTTTTCCTGCCGAATCTGAGACGGCTGAGTCCCTCTTACCGCGCCTATATGGAGCGGCTGGAGGCGGCCAACGCCGTTTTTCTCTCCCGATATCCCGAAGCAGCCGGATGGAAAGATGAATAAAGGCCGGAAAATCGATCGAAAGCCCCCTCCCACACGGGAGGGGGCTTTCATTTAAATCGGAGGCGGCATGGGCGGAACCGGGGAATTCGGATTCTTATTCCTGCGACTGAAAAGCACGATGACAAGGGCCAGTCCCCCGCCTAGACATCCGCCGATCAGGATGCTGGGCAGCACCGAATTCGGCTTCAGCCGAAGGGAGGGCTTCGTATAGAGTTCATCCTGTATGACGAAGCTTTCCATCATATCGAACCGGCTTTGGAGAAGCGAGGCGTTGGCGGAATCGGCCAGAAAGGTAAAGGTGATGACATACATATAGTTTTTGGAGGTGAGAATATACGCATACTGGTGGAGTTTAACCACGTTTTCGCCGATGACATATGTCGTCTGCAGATCCATCAAAATGGCCGGATATTCCCCGATCGACTCCAGAGAGCTCTGAAGGGTCTCGATCATAACGGAGACATCGCTGTTCGGGAACTGAGCGTCGATCTCCTCTTGGATCTGTTCGGCGAACTGGCTTTCCAGCTCCGGCAGGTCCGACTCATCCAGCTTCCAGATGTTCAGGCGGTCACTGTTGCGGTTGACCACGATGTTGACATTGGCCGCTCCATCTGCTGTCTGCCATACATAGGTGTCTTCTGCCTGACTGAAGCGGCTGTCGATCTCGATGTTGAATAGTTCCCCGCTGAACGCGCGTGCGTGCAGAAGCGCCGGCATCAGCACCAGCAGCAGGGCTGTCGTCAGTATCCGTTTCTTCATGGGGATCTTCCGCTCCTCCTAAAACGTCATGGCATCCGCTGTTTGCCGATTTGCCAAAACGGAGATCCATACCTGTGCAACGGCACAGGTACAGGTTTCCTCGGAAACCGCCGCTCGTTTCCGCTTCGGCAGTCAGAATAGGGCGGCCAGGGCGGCCGAAAGCCGCTTTTTCACCTCGTCCGCACCGAGAAGGC
>CABQAA010000177.1 GCA_902461995.1 uncultured Oscillospiraceae bacterium
CGGGCGGGAATGCGGCTCCACCACCGCCATTTTTTTGCGGTCGACCGGATGACGCCCGATGGGAGCATCGACAACGCCGGACTCCTGGCGAAGATGCCCCTGCACCACCGCTTCATACAGCCGCTTGAAACTGTGAACCTGGATTTGCTCGGCGAGTCCCCGATGCGCCCGGTCGTTTTTCGCCACGATCAACAGCCCACTGGTATCCTTATCGATGCGGTGGACGATCCCGGGGCGCATCACGCCGTTGATTCCCGACAAGCTGTCCCCGCAATGGGCCAGCAGAGCGTTCACCAGCGTGCCGTCGGGATTGCCGGGGGCCGGATGCACCACCAGGCCCTTCGGCTTGTTTACCACCAGCAGATCGTCGTCCTCATAGACGATATCGAGCGGAATCGCCTGCGCTTGCGCTTCGTATTCCACGGGCTCCGGCACCGAGACCATCAGCTCCTCCCCGCTGCGGGGGCGTGCATTCTTCGCATAGGGCGCGCGGCCCGCATCGGCACGGACGACCAGTCCCTGCCCGATCCATTTCTGCACGGCCGAACGAGGAAGTTCCAACAGGTCGGACAAGATCTGGTCAATCCGTTTTCCCGCCATCTCCGGAGGAACCGTCAGGTGTTTGATCTCCATCGTGGGTATCCCCCTTTGCCATGACGGACTCCTCTTTCTGCTCAGGACCGGCTTGCTTCTTGACCGCCGGTTTATCCTCATAGATAAAGAAGAAGAAAATCAGCAGCAGGATTGCCCCGATCACCACACAGCAGTCAGCAAAATTGAAAATGGGAAAATCGATCCATTTAAAGTAAAGAAAATCCACCACATAGCCGCGAAAAAACCGATCGATCAGGTTTCCCACGCCGCCCGCGACGATCAGGATGCCGCTGATCGTGACCAATTTATACGATTTGAACCGGCCGGAAAGGAGCAGAAAAAGGACAAACGCCATGATCAGCGTGGTCAGGATGATAAAAAGCCATCGCACCCAGGGACCCTGGTTATGGCCGATCCCGAATGCCGCCCCTCGGTTTTCGCTGTACTGCAGCTCAAAAACGCCCTCGATCAGGGGAACCGGAACGCCATTCCCGATGGTGTTCACCACCAGCCATTTTGTCAACTGGTCCAATCCGACCAGAAGAGCGATCAGGGCAACGACAATCAATTGAAACATAAGCGGCACGGCTCCTACTCGATGATGGCGGCACAACGCGCGCAGAGCTCCGGATGGCTCGGCTGCTGTCCCACGGTTTCACTGTACGTCCAGCAGCGACTGCACTTACCGCCTTGCGCGTGAGAAACGGTGACGGACAGGCCGGTAAGCTCACCCGTAAACAGCCCTTCTCCTTCTCCGGACACCTCCACACGCGACACGATCAGAACCGCGGGCAGAAGTTCCCGGATCTCGTCCACAAAAGACAGAAGGTCGCCTTTACAATAGAGCGTCACCTGCGCATCCAAAGATCCGCCGATGATCTTCTCCGTGCGTGCGTTTTCCAAAGCTTTCTGCACATCGTTGCGCAGGGCATGGATGCGGTCCCACCGCTCCATAAAGGCCCGATTTTTCTCATCGAAGCCGCCCTTCGGAATCTCGTTGAAGAGGACCGACCGGACATCGTCCGACGCCGCATGGGGCAGATAAGACCAGATTTCCTCCGAAGTATAGGCAAGAATCGGCGCGATCAGGCGGGTCAGAGCGTGCAGCACGCGGTAGATCACGGTCTGCGCCGCCCGGCGTGTCACGCTGTCCGCCTTTTCGACATAGAGCCGGTCCTTGAGCACGTCGAGATAGAAATTCGAGAGATCCACCACGCAGAAATGGTGCATGCGGTGGAAGGCCTCGTGGAAGGTGAAGGCCTCATATGCCTCCCGCACCTCGGCCGTCAGCTGATCCAGGCGGATCAAGGCCCAGCGGTCGATTTCCTCGAGCTGGTCGTCCGCCACGCTGTCGGTATCCGGACGGAAATCGGACAGGTTGCCCAGGATGAACCGGGCGGTATTGCGGATTTTCCGATAGGATTCAGACAGCTGCTTTAATATATCCTTGGACAGGCGGACATCCACTTTATAATCGAGAGACGCCACCCACAGACGCAGGATATCGGCGCCGTAATCCTTGATGACCTCGTCGGGAGCGATGGCGTTTCCGAGCGATTTGTGCATCGCCTTGCCTTCCCCGTCCACAACCCATCCATGGGTCAGCACCGCTTCATAAGGCGCGCGGCCCCGCCAGGCGACAGCCGTGAGCAGGCTGGACTGGAACCAGCCGCGATACTGGTCGGCGCCCTCGAGATAGAGATCGGCCGGCCATTTGAGATCGGGGCGTTCGTCAAGCACAGCGGCGTGGGAAGAGCCCGAGTCGAACCAGACGTCCATCGTGTCGGTTTCCTTGCGGAAATGATGGCCGCCGCAATAGGGGCAGGACGCCCCGTCGGGCAGGATTTCATCGGCCTCGTGGCGGTACCAGCCGTCCGAACCCTCCTTGGCGAACAGGGCGGACACCGCATCGATAAACGACCGGTCGATAACCGGCTTACCGCAGTCCTCGCAGTAAAAAATCGGGATCGGAACACCCCAAATCCGCTGGCGAGAGATACACCAGTCGCTGCGCTCCCGCACCATGCCGGCCATCCGGTCCTCGCCCCAGGCGGGATGCCATTTGACCTGGTGGATCGCCTCGTCCACCTGATCCCGGAAGCTCTCGACCGAGCAGAACCATTGATCTGTCGCCCGGAAAAGCACCGGCTGTTTGCAGCGCCAGCAATGAGGATACTGGTGCTGAATCTTCTTCATAGCGAACAGGGTACCGTCGGCGTCCATCTGCTTCGCAATGGCCTTGCTTGCGTCATTCGTCGCCATCCCCGCGCAGAGCGGACCCGCTTCCTCCGTCATATAGCCCCGGTTATCGACCGGCACGACGATAGGCAGCTCCGGATACTTGCGGCAGACGTTGAAGTCGTCGACACCGTGGCCGGGCGCCGTATGCACGCAGCCGGTACCGCTCTCGAGGGTGACGTGATCCCCCAGGATGATCAGGGATTCCCGGTCGAGGAAGGGATGCTGCGCCGTGGCATATTCGAGATCCTGGCCCGTAAAGGAGGCGACGACGGTATAATCTTCCCGTCCGGCGAGCTTCATGACCTCTTCAACCAGTTCTGCGGCGAGGATGAAATTCTCGTCCCCGCTCTTCACCACCTGATAGGTGAACCGCGGGCCGAGGCAGATGGCCACGTTGGCCGGCAGGGTCCAGGTGGTGGTGGTCCAGATGAGGAAGGAGGTTTTATCCTTGTCCACGCCGGCCGCCGCCAGGAGGCCCTTGTCGTCCCCAACGGGGAATTTCACATACACCGAATAACACGGATCCTCCGCGTATTCGATTTCCGCCTCGGCCAAGGCCGTCTGGCATTCCGGACACCAATGAACCGGCTTGAGCCCTTTATAGATATACCCTTTCAGGGCCATTTCTCCGAACACCTGAATCTGCCGCGCCTCGAAAGCGGGCAGCAGCGTCATATACGGATGCTCCCAGTCCCCCAGGATGCCCAAACGCTTGAACTGATTCCGCTGATCATCCACATAGCCGAGAGCAAATTCCCGGCAGAGCTGCCGCAGGGCCAGCGGTTCGAGCGCGGAAAGATCGCCTCCGGCCTTGGCGCGGGCCTTGAGTTCGATGGGCAGGCCGTGGGTGTCGAATCCGGGCACGTAAGGCGCTTTATAGCCCGCGATGTTGCGGTACCGCAGAATGATATCCTTGAGGATCTTGTTCATCGCGGTGCCGATATGGATATCGCCATTGGCATAGGGAGGGCCGTCGTGCAGCACATAGAGCGGCTTGCCCTCGTTTTTCTTCATCAGCTCTTCATACAGGTGCTTGTCGTCCCATTCCTGGCGCATGCCCGGCTCCCGCTGGGGAAGGCCGGCCCGCATGGGAAAATCGGTGACAGGCAGATTCAGCGTTTTGTTGTAATCCTGTTCTTGCATCTGGGTGCGTCTCCTTTATGCGGTCAACGATCGGACCTTTTTTTCTTGAAATACCCCGGCTCTTCATCCGTGTCCTGAGAAATATCGTAGTTTTCGCCGAACTTGAGATCGGAAAACCGGGTGGACGCTTTTGCCGGAACCTCGGCGGTTTTTTCCGCATCCGGCTCATCTTCGTCGAGGACCGGAATATTCATCCGGAAAGCGGCAACGGTTTCCTCATACGCAGCCGTTTCCGAACGTTCCTCCGGTGCGGGCACCGGTTCGGCAGCGGGGATCGGCGCCGGAACACTCTCGACAGCCGCCGAAGTGGGAACCTCCGCCGGAGCCGGCGTTTCCGCGGTCTCCTGCGCGGCCGGAGAGGCCGGTTCCTCTTTTACAGAATCCTCGTTTTCCGGCAGCATCCCGATCAGGGACAGATGCTCTCTATAAATCGACATCATCCGGGATTTAAAGAGGGCAACCTCTTTCTTCACCCGCTCGAGCTCTTTTTCCTCGTCCACGATTTTGCGTTTGGCGGTTTCCTCGATTTTCTGCGCCTTGATGTTGGCGTCGTCGAGAATCAACCCCGCTTTGTGATTCGCCTCGCGCACCACGGTATCGCCGAGCCGCTGGGCGGAGAGAAGGGCGGTGCGGATGCTGTCTTCGTCGTTGCGGTACTCCACCAGCTTATCCGCCAGCACTTCCAGCTTTTTGGCGAGCTCCGCCTTTTCATTAATGAGGGCCTCAACCGTATCGGCACAGCGGTCGATAAATTCGTCGACCTCCGCCGTTTTATAGCCGCCGAGGGATTTGGTAAACTCAATGCTGCGGATTTCCTGCGGTGTATACATGGGGAATACCTCCTTTAAAGTTCCTGTATAATGATAACCTTATCGATACTTCTTGACGGTCACAAACAGACGACCCTTTTTGGTGGGAGGGCCGAGCGCATCCACGAGGAAGCGGCCTTCTCCCCTGACCGACACCCGGTCCCCCTCTCTCACGGCCGCACTGGCCGACAGACAGGGAACATGGTTGACCGACACCAGCCCCGCCGCAATGCGGTGGGCCGCCTCTTCCCGGGAGGTGCCGATCATCACCTTCAGCACGGCGTCGAGGCGGGGGGAGGCGACGGTATCCCGTCTTTCCTCAAATTCATGGCCGCCGGGCAGATCCCCCTCATAGGGGCACTGCACCCGGACGCCTTCCCCGCCCACCTTGTCCA
>CABQAA010000178.1 GCA_902461995.1 uncultured Oscillospiraceae bacterium
CTTTTGGATGAAATCGGATGTGGATTGCAAGATCAAGGTCCAAATCGCCGACAGCGGTTGGAGCGGGGACAAATTCTACGATGTGGAGATCCAGAGCGGTGCGCACATGTACAACGTGGATATCTCCGACTGCGCCTATAAGGGCACCCGCGGCATCTTCATCCGGAACTGGGGCGAATATTACGAAACCGCACCGACCCCCTTCTCCGGTACGGCTTATCTCGATTCCGTCATCGTTACCGATACCCCCCGGACCTACACCGATCCCGATGCGTCGGATACCTCCGACACCTCGGATACCTCCGATGTGTCGGACACCAGTACACCCGAAGTCAACACGGACGTCCTCATCACGGACTTTGAAGAGGGCCAGCTCAGTATCAAGGAAGGCCCGTACATGCATAAGGGCAAAGAGTACGACATCGCCACCTCGCCGGTTTACAGCGGATCTCAAAGCCTGAAGATGATCCTGAAATATGACGGCGACTGGACCAGGATCGAATGGGTTATGGAACCCGCCTCCTACCAGGAATGGCCTCATCTCAACAGCGACAGCAAGTACCTGTCCTTCTGGATGAATTCGGATGTCGACTGCGTTCTGCAGGCGGTACTTCTTGACAAGGAATATGCCAAAGATGAGAGCTCCCTCATAAATGTCAAAAAGGGAACGCATTTTTATAACGTGGATATCTCTGGGTATAAAAAGGATGCCATCCGCGGCGTTATGTTCCGGCTCGACGCAGAGGACTACGAGGAAGACGGACCGGTCTGGAAGGGAACGATATATCTCGATTCCGTGATCCTGACCGCCACCCCCCGTACGCTTCCGGGCGGGGACACGTCCAATGGAGGCGACACCTCCTCGAAGCCGAATTCGACGGTATCCAACCCGAATTCCACCTCGCCCTCCACGGGCGTCGGCATCCGGCTTCTTCCCCTGGCCTTGATCGGGTTTGCGGGTGCGGCTGTTGTGATGCTGAAGAAAAAGAAATAAGAGTGGTTTCCGATTTTTAATCGCCGGAGCGACGCCGGCTCGTTTATACCAGGCAGGCGGCACCAGGATGTTAAATGGTGCCGCCTGCTTTTTGTTTCCATATGTTGGATTTCTTTGCGCAATATAGCATGTTAAGTGATTTAAACAGCATGTATTGTGATATACCATGTTCTTTTGTTGTGTTATACTACAAAAAAGAGGATTTTTACATTTGGCTTAAAGGCAAAACATACAATATTTTCCTTTTTTGAAGTATTGGAAAACGATATGCTTTCGCCGAAGCGTGTGCAGGTCCGGAGGAATATAGTCGAAGAAGAGGGGAACGCCAGATGCAACACCGCCGAGAGATATCCAATGTGCATCCGCTATTCAATTTCAAGTGTGGTCATGATCGGGTCATACCGGAGAATTTGAAACCGTATGCGTCGATGCAGGTGGACGCCGCCCATAGCGATATGCTGGAAAAGCTGCAGGATTTCGATGCGCGGGGCATTGACATCGTCCTGCAGACAGAGTTCTGGAACAGTCATAAACGGGATTGGGTGGTGTCACCGGAAGCCCTGGATGAGCTGCTGCGTACATACCGGCATATCATTGCCGTTTCGGTTGTGGAGATGTCCTGCGAGGGACTGAGTGAAACGCAGCTGGTCCGCATTCTGGGCCTGGCCGAGGTGTGCAGCCGGCACGGGATCTATCTGATCTGGGAGGACATGGGTTATCCCGACCGGCCGCATGTGTTCGCGAAAGCGGGGGCGGATCCGCGTTTTATCGCCTTTTTGCGGGAGCATCCGGACGTGATCATCTTCCAGGATAAAGTGAACGGCTGGGGGCAGTATCATCTGACACGCAGCCTGGCGCTGGGCTATTGGCTGACCGGCCAGTCGCCGGCCTGGGGCATCAACGTGGAAGACTTCTGGTGGTATGAGCAGGGATACACCTTTTTGTATGGGGAAAGCGAAGGGCGTGCCTATCAGGATAAACTGCGGAAACGGTTCGGGGAATTTTATCTGAATCTGTGCGTCACTCTGATGGAGTACGGCTGTCCGGAGGCGCTGATGGGACAGATCCTCGCGCCCGCCCTCCTGCAGGGGGCCTGCATCATCAGCTTTGAAGTGGAAGGGCGGATGATCGCCCACAGAGACAAGCTGACGCCCCTGTTCAAGCGGGTGCTTCTCCCACTCCACCAGATGGTTATCGAGGAGAATCTGATCTCCTCCAAAGAACAGGTGCAGGAGAAAATCCGGGCCGCGTACATACTGGACGACTGGCAGTCACCGCTGTACCGTGAGCCGTCCGAGGAACCCTTTATCGATTTGTATGCACCGCGTGAGGCGCTCGAAAAAGTGAAAAAGGACAATTCGAGCGGCAGCATCCTGCAGCGTACAGGGCGGTATTTTGTCATCCCCGTTGTTCCGGACTTTGCGCGCTGCGAGGCGGAGGCGGTTTTCGGTGAAACCCTCGACAGCCGGACGGTCCCGGCCGATAAAAAGGCCTGGTTTGACGAGCGGTATCCCGAGAATTTCGATACCGACGCCTGTGTCTTTTACGTCGGGGATCATTGGGTGATTTCGCATACGCTTGAGAACGCTTACAGTCAGCAGAGTTTCCGGGACGTACCCGTCGGCTCTTGGAAGATCGGCGGAAAACTGGAACCCCATACGTACATCGTCGGACGGCTGCATTCAGATGAGCTGAGGCTGCATTTGAACAATTTTCGATCCGATTCAGCCAAAGGCGTTTTCAACAATCCGTCTTTCAGCGGATCGAAATACCTGGATGAATATATCAAGGACGACCAATGCCGGTTTATCGGCGAGGAGCGCGTTACCCAGCTGCATGTCGCCAAGGCGGAGCTCGTCGAGATCACGGGCGGGCGTACGATGATGGAACGGCAGGGGGACGGCTTCGCCCTGAGCATTTATCACAACGGTCCGGTCGATATCCGGATACGCTGAAAACGGAGCGGCGGATGGAAAGGAGCGCGACGATGAGGCGCGGTGCGGAATGGATTAAGCGAATCCTGGGGTGTATGCTGTCGCTTACGCTGCTCATGAGCGGCGTTCCTGGTCCGGCAGCGGCGGAAGAAGCTGTACCGTCCGGCAGCGGACAGGCGGAAGCGGGCAGTTATGCGGCGTATTTGGAAACTTACGCCGGCAAAAACGGCGCCGATACCATCACCATCCCGGCAGCCGAAGGGTATCAGGCGGACGGCGATGTGCGCGTGGAAACCGATTTTCAGGGGCAGAAGGGCCAAAGTCTTTACACGCCGGAGGATTCCAGCGTTACCTGGTCCTTTGACGTGGAGACGGAAGGGCTGTATACCCTGCGTCTGCGCTATTATCCCGTGGAAGGCAAGGGCGTCGATATCGAACGCACGGTTCTCATCAACGGGGCGATTCCATATGAAGAAGCGGAGAACCTGCTCTTCCCCCGGATATGGTCCAACGCCCTCGATCATGTGGAAAGCGATGTGTACGGCAACGATATCCGCCCCTCCCAGAAAGAGAACCCCATCTGGCAGGAAAAGCGGGCCACCGATAATAAAGGGTATTATGAAGAGGCATTGGTTTTCTATCTCCAGGCGGGAAGCAACACGGTGACTCTGCGTGCGGACAACGAACCGATGCTACTGCACGCGATCACCTTTGAAGCGCCCAAGCCCCTGAGTTCCTACAAGGACGCGGCAGAGGCGTATAAAGACCAGGCCTATGCCGAGACAAGCGGGCAGAGAATCGTTCTGCAGGGGGAGGACGCGGATTACAAATCCTCCGCCGTCTTGTATCCGATCACGGACCGTACCTCTCCGGCCACCGAACCTTATGAGGCATCCGTCGTCAAACTCAACAGCATCGGCGGAACGCGGTGGTCGAGCAACGGACAGTTTTTGATCTGGAAATTCGATGTTCCTCAGACGGGGCTGTATCAAATCGCCGTCAAGGCCCGGCAGAATACCGCGACAGGTGTCGCCTCCTACCGGCGGATCTATATCGACGATGAGGTGCCGTTTGCCGAGCTCGATGCGGTGTCCTTCCGCTACGACACCGCCTGGCAGAATACGGTTTTGGGAGGCGATGAGCCGTTCCTGTTTTATCTGGAAGAAGGCCCTCACGAGATCAAGATGGAAGTGGTGCTCAGCCGGATGGGCGAAGTGCTGCAGGAGGTCGACGACATCCTGACCGAGCTCAACCGGATTTACCGTGATATCCTGGTTATAACGGGGTCTACCCCGGACCAGCACCGGGATTATCGCCTGGAAAGCCTCATCCCCGGAACAATCGAGAACATCGCGCGGCAATATGACCGGCTGACCGATGTGATCCGGACGATGCAGGATATCACGGGTCAGCAGGGCGGCGACAGCATCGGCATTCTCAAGACGGCTGCCGGCCTATTGAAAACGATGGCGGAAAAGCCGACGAAAATCGCCAAAAAGTTCAGCTACTTTAAAACCAATATCGGTTCGCTCGGAACCTGGCTGTCTACCTATCGGCAGCAGCCGCTGGAAGTCGATATGATCACGGTGTATTCGGCCGATCAGGAGCTGAAAAAACCAGACGCCGGTTTTTTCGATATGCTGGTGTTCCATATCCGAAACTTTATCGATTCCTTTGTCAAGGATTACGACGCCATCGGCAACCGGACGATGGACTCTGAAAACGGCATCACCGTTTGGATTTCCTCCGGACGGGATCAGACCCAGACGCTCAAATCCATCATCAACGACTCTTTTGTGCCGGAATACGGGATCCCCGTGGACTTGAAGCTGGTCACACAGGGCACTCTTCTCTCGGCGACGATCGCGGGCATCGGTCCGGATGTGGCGCTCGGCGTTCCTATGACCGATCCGGTCAATTTTGCCCTGCGCGGAGCGCTTCTGGATATCAGCCGCTATGACGATTTTGAAACGGTACGCAGCTGGTTCAATCCGGAGCTATTCGTGCCGTACAGCCTCGAGGGACGCATCTACGCGCTGCCTGAAACGCAGAGCTTCCCCATGCTGTTCTACCGGGAGGATATCCTGGCCGAACTGGGGCTGGAAGTTCCCGAAACCTGGACCGATATCATCGCCATGATCACGGTTCTGTATAAGAAGAACATGCAGTTCGGCTTGTCGAACGCCATC
>CABQAA010000179.1 GCA_902461995.1 uncultured Oscillospiraceae bacterium
AGGAAAACCGCATCAAGCTGATGCTGGCGAATGCCAAACTGGCCGCGGCCGACAAGACGGCGGAGCCAGCTGCCGACAGCGTTCCGCCGGCGGCTGTACGCGGATGAGATCGGGCTTGCTTTTGACAAACATACAGGCTTATCACAAGGGCATGGCAATCGCCATGCCCTTGTGGTGATCCTGATCTTGTATAAACGGTGAACCGGTCCTGTGGCCGTCGCTTTGCCGAATTTGCTCGGCTGCGGCAGAATTTCAAAGCGCATATTTGCCCTTTTGACGGCGAACACTAGCCTTTAGAGATGGCCGCCTATTGGAACGCGGTCCGAAGAAAGGCGTGTTTTGAACATGAACGATACGAATCCCCATCCGGACACGGACGAAAAGGGCACCCATCCGCCCCAAGGCGCGGAAGAGGCGACCGCCGTGCAGAATCAGCTTAAAGATGTGGTGGAAAACGGCGCCGTCACCACCAACAACGGCCGGCATGTGATCCATTGTCTGACGATTATCGGTCAAATCGAAGGGCATTATGCGCTGCCAAGTGAAAATAAAACCACCAAATATGAGCATGTGATTCCCCAGTTGGTTGCCATTGAAGAGAGTCAGGAAATCGAAGGCCTGCTTATCCTGCTCAACACGGTCGGCGGGGATATCGAAGCGGGTCTCGCTCTGGCGGAGTTGATCGCCGGCATGAAGAAACCCACGGTGTCCCTGGTTTTGGGCGGCGGGCATTCCATCGGGGTGCCGCTGGCTGTCGCGGCCAAAAAATCTTTTATCGCGCCCTCCGCGACGATGACGATTCATCCCGTGAGGATCAATGGGCTGGTTCTCGGTGTTCCCCAGGCGTTCACGTATTTTCAGCGGATGCAGGAGCGGATCACCCGCTTTGTAACCGATAATTCCCGCATGAGCTTTGGCCGCTTTACCGAACTGTGCATGAATACCGATGAACTCGCCACCGATGTGGGCAGCGTGCTCGACGGCGAGGACGCCGTGCAGGAGGGCCTGATCGATTCGCTCGGCTCCTTATCCGACGCCATCGAGGCGCTGTATACGATGATCGATCAAAAGTGAAATCCAAGTGATTTCTGCGGCGCCCGTTCGTCGAACGGGCGCCTTTGCTGTAGGCCCCCTGCTCGATGGATCTCAAAAATCCGAGACAATCCTCCTTTTGAGAGAATAGGGAAAGCGGCTGTGACCGGATGCCATGATGTTGTTAGGAAAACATAGCAAAAACAACTATAATTAAAAAATATATTGATTTTTTTGTGAATATTCTATACTGAAAATAAGAAACAACAGGGATGGTGGCGGATACACTAGGACAGAAAGGAGATGCCCTGTGAAAACCGAACGGAAAGCAGCGGGAAAATGGATAGGAATGGCGGCGTTTGTGACTCTGGCGGCTATCGCCGGCGGACTGACGGTCTGGATGTGGAAGGGACGGCCGGCAGAGGAAGCCTTCCCCTTTCATGAGGATTTTTTTGATTGGACCGTGACCGCGGAGGTCACACATATCGGGGATCATATGCTGGAGTATCGGACCGATCGGCTGGATGGAGTGAATCCGGGCGTATATAGGCTGGACGCAGACGTTCATACGCAGTTCTATGATGAATCCGGTCATAAAATCGCATGGAAGGACATCGAAGCGGGCGACACAATCCAATTTATGGCGGCTCGCGGCGTACTTCTGGAAACGGACCCGCAGCAGCAGATGGTTTATCTCCCGGATATTGTGGTTGTGAAGAAGTGAAGACAGCGCGGCCTATAGCGCATAATCGGATGTATAAGATCCGAGGATCCGCTTTTTCCACGAATATATTGACCACAAATAGGGACATGGTAGGCCATTGTGTTGTGATATTCTTTCATAAACGCGATCTGGTGAAACATACCCCACATTTATGATATGATGAGCCTTGCATGAAAGCCAAACCCTCGCGTATACTGATAGCAGCCTCCGGATGGACGATCCGGGGGAAGAGGGGTTAAGAGAGGCGGTATCCTATTCAGGATACCGCCTCGAACTGTATGGGGCGAAGGCATCATGGGAGGATTGCTTCTCCTCGAATTCCGGATATGTACTTTCCCTTGCAGACGCGGGCGTAAAAGGCATGTGCAGAATACGAATACCGCTGTGTACAGGAGTCGGTAGAGTTTTTGCATACGCAATCCATCCGCGAAGATTGCCGGTTGATCCGCCGACTGATCATTTTTGGTTCCGGCCGCAGGAAGCTGCCTCAATTTGTTGAGCTCCGGCCGGATGTTGGGGACCCTGGCCGGAATACAGCGGCCGTCTCCTTTTCTAAAAAGGTACACGGCAGATGCGTACGGCGGCGAGCTGAATATTTGTGGAAAACAGGCTGGAAGCGCGGCGGAAGAACGAACATGCATTGCAGGTCAGGGAGCGGTTCTGCGGCATACGGGACAGACAGTCCGCACCGCCTCGAAATATTTGCGGTAAAAACCCGGCTGGCTGTTGCTGAACCGGGCTTTTTTTGTTATGATAAGTAAGAGTGAACGACCAGCAGGCCGTCCCAGGGGGCCTGCTGCTCTATTGGCGGCCGGATCCGGTCCGGCAGGCTGCGAAAACGGATAGGGAAAAGAGAGGATCGGTCATGGCACAACGAAAAAAGGCGCCCTCCCGCAAGCCTGCGCCCCGCAAAGCGGCGGCGCAGAAGGCGGCCAGAACGCGGGCGGACAACGAGGCGGCGGCGAGTGCCCGGCACCAGACGGCGGCGATACTACTCTTTGCGGGCGCCATTCTGCTGCTATGCCTCGCGCTCATCAAGGGCGCGAATCTCTGGATGTGGCTGCATAATTTGGTGATGGGCCTGTTCGGTGTCTGTGCCTACATACTGCCTGTTCTCATGGGATATATTGCCGTCATCGCCGCGTTGGAGCGCCCGATTGGCAGCATGCGCAGCAAGCTGTGGCAATGCCTGCTTCTGCTCGTTATGATCGGCAGCGCTATCCATATCTTCACGGTGGATATCACGGAGGGACAGCATTATTTCAGGGCGATTGCCCAGGCATGGAAGGACGGAACGGCCGTCCGAGGAAGCGGCGTGGCCGGGGTGCTGCTCGGCTATCCGCTTGAGTATTTCTTTACCGATACCGGCGCCAAAATCATCATCTGCCTGTTGATTTTTGTGTTCCTGATGCTGGTGACCGGCACCACCATCCTGACCCTGTTCCGCACCGTGTGGAAACCGGTCAAAAAGACCAAGGAGAGCATCGAAAGCGCTATGATCGCCGGGGCGGAGCGCCGCCGCGCGCCCGCGATCGACGTCGAACTCGGCGAAGGCTATCCGGAAGAACCGCGGAAACCCCTCCGGTCCGAGACTCCGGCCTTGGAATCCGGACCCGAAAAGGATGAGGTCGCGGAAAAAATCGCCGCTCTGCAAAAAACGGCGGCAGAATTGGCCGATACCGAGAAACCGGCCCCCCGGGTGGAAGACCTGCTGCCGAAAAAGGCCGCCAAACCGGAAGAGCCGGCCGGAGAGCCCGACGGCGAACCCGAATCCGAGAAAAAGGCGGAGAAAAAACGCCCCGCTTACATGGAGGCCGAAGGGGACAGTTACCGCTATCCGCCGATCTCTTTGCTCGACGAATCCAAAGGGGTGGATACCTCCCTGGCGGCGTCGGAGGAACACACGACGGCGGATCTGCTGGTCAATACCCTCAAGGAATTCGGCGTGAGCACACGGGTCATCGATGTCTCCCACGGCCCGACAGTCACGCGGTATGAGCTCCAGCCCAGCGCTGGGGTCAAAATCAGCCGGATCACCGGCCTGGCGGACGATATCGCGCTCCGCCTCGCCACCACCGGCGTGCGCATCGAGGCGCCGATTCCGAACAAAGCGGCGGTGGGGATCGAGGTGCCGAACCGCGTTGCGAGTGCGGTTTGCCTGCGGGAACTCATTGATTCGTCTGATTTTTCCACCGCCAAAAGCAAGCTGACCGTGGCGCTCGGGCGGGATATCGCGGGTAAAATCGTGCTGGCAGACCTGGCCAAGATGCCCCATCTGCTCATTGCGGGTACGACGGGTTCCGGTAAATCAGTCTGTACCAACTCTATGATTCAGAGCGTCCTTTACCGCGCAAGCCCCAGCGACGTGCGAATGGTCCTTATCGATCCGAAACAGGTCGAGTTCGGCATTTATAACGGGATTCCCCACCTGCTTGTCCCCGTTGTGACCGATCCGCGCAAAGCGGCCGGCGCCCTCGGCTGGGCCGTGACCGAAATGCTGAACCGCTACAAGACCTTTGCGGAAAACAATGTGCGGGATCTCGCCTCCTATAACGACCTGGCCCGCCGCAGCGAAACGCTCCAGACCATGCCGCTGATCCTCATCGTGATCGACGAGCTGGCCGACCTGATGATGGCCGCGGCCAGCGAAGTCGAGGACGCGATCATCCGCCTCGCCCAGATGGCGCGCGCGGCGGGGATGCATCTGGTCATCGCGACGCAGCGCCCCTCTGTGGACGTCATCACCGGCCTGATCAAGGCAAACATCCCGTCCCGTCTGGCCCTGACGGTGGCGTCGGCGGTCGATTCCCGCACCATTCTCGATACCGGCGGCGCGGAAAAACTGCTCGGCAAGGGCGACATGCTCTTCATGCCGGTCGGCTCCCCCAAGCCCATGCGGGTGCAGGGTTGCTTCGTCAGCAACCGGGAGGTGGAATCGGTGGTCGATTTCTTAAAATCCTCTCAGGAGAACGAATACGACGAGACGATCATGGAGGAAATCGAACGCCAGGCGGAAAACAGCGGAGCGGGCAAACCCAAAGCCAAGGCGGGTTCCCGCGACGATCTGCCGGATGGGGAAGGGGACGAACTGATTCCCCGCGCCATCGAGGTGGTGGTCGAAGCGGGCGAGGCGTCGGTGTCTCTGCTGCAGCGGCGGCTCCGCCTCGGCTATTCCCGGGCGGGGCGTCTGGTTGATGAGCTGGAGGAGAGGGGAATCGTCGGACCCAGAGAGGGCAGCAAATCCCGCCGCGTTCTCATCACCCGCCAGCAGTGGCTGGAAATGAATATGAACCGTCCCGATGAAGACACGGAATAAAGAGATCTGTAAAACAAATCGAGGC
>CABQAA010000180.1 GCA_902461995.1 uncultured Oscillospiraceae bacterium
CGTCCCTGGAGCGGGAGCTGCGTTCGGAGCTGACCGACCGGGCCAGCACCGCGGCCATCGGGGTGTTTTCGGTCAATCTGCGCCAGCTGCTCATGCAGCCGCCCGTCAAAGGAAAAGTCGCCCTGGGCCTCGACCCCGGCTATCGGACCGGCTGCAAAACCGCCGTGGTCGACGCGACGGGCAAGGTCTTGGATACCGGGGTGATTTATCCCGCGCCTCCCCATAAAAAAATCGAACAGGCCAAGGAGCTGTTGAAGGATTGGGTGCGGCGGTACGGCATCCAGATCGTCGCCATCGGCAACGGCACCGCGTCTCACGAAACCGAGGTCTTCGCCGCCGACCTACTGCGGGAGCTGAAGGCGGAGGGTTACGCGGACATCGCTTACATGGTGGTCAGCGAAGCGGGCGCCTCGGTCTATTCCGCCTCCAAACTGGCGGCGGAGGAATTCCCGGAATACGATGTGTCCCTGCGTTCGGCCGTTTCGATCGCCCGCCGGCTGCAGGATCCGCTGGCGGAGCTGGTGAAAATCGACCCGAAAGCCATCGGCGTGGGTCAATACCAGCACGACATGCCGCCCGCACAGCTCTCGGATGCCCTCGACGGCGTGGTGGAGGACTGCGTCAACGCCGTCGGCGTTGACGTCAACACGGCGTCGGTGCCCCTACTCGCCCGGGTGGCCGGAATCAGCGGAACGGTGGCGAAAAACATGGTGGCTTACCGTGAGGAAAACGGGGAGTTTACCACCCGCGCCCAGTTTAAGAAGGTGCCGAAGCTCGGACCCAAAGCGTTCGAGCAGTGCGCGGGCTTTCTGCGGGTGCCGGAGAGCCGGAATCTTCTCGATCACACCGGGGTCCATCCTGAGAGCTACGACGCGGCCGAACGTCTGCTCGCGCTTTGCGGGCTGACCCTTGAAAAGGTACGGGTCGAGGGGGCCCTTCTCGAAAAAGCCGTGCAGGACAAGGGCGAGGAGGCTCTCGCGGCAGAAATCGGCGTGGGTGTCCCCACGCTGCACGACATCGTGTCGGAGCTCAGCCGTCCGGGCCGCGATCCCCGGGACGAGCTGCCTCCGCCTCTGCTCAGAACCGACGTCATGGGTATGGAGGATTTGAAGCCGGGCATGGAGCTGACCGGCACCGTCCGGAACGTGATCGACTTCGGTGCCTTTGTCGACATCGGGGTGCATCAGGACGGCCTGGTGCATATCTCCCGGATCACCCGCCGGTTTATCAAACATCCCTCCGAGGTGCTCAAGGTGGGTGACGTAGTCAAGGTTTGGGTGCTGAGTGTGGATGTGGATAAGAAGCGGATCGGGCTAACGATGCTCTCGCCGGCAGAGGATGCGTCTGCCAAATCCTGACGTGTACTGAAAGAAAGAGGGATGACGATGACTCTGCTGGAAGCGATGGATATCCGCTGTTCCCGCCGCAGTTATATCGGTACGCCGCTGGAGAGTACATTCCTGGAAGAAGCCCGCCGGACGGTGCGGGAGATCAACGCGGCCTCCGGTCTGTCGTTCACTCTCGTGGAGGATGCCAAGGCCGCGTTTGCCTCTGTGTGGAAAACGGGGGGACTGTTTTCGGGCGTCCGGTCGATCCTGATGGCCAAAGGTCCCGCGGATGACCCTCATCTGTTTGAAAAAGTCGGGCACGAGGGAGAGCGGTTTGTTCTGGAAATGACCAGGCTGGGACTTGGAACCTGCTGGGTCGGCGCGACCTTCGATGAGAAGACGCTGCCGGTGCCGGAAGGGGAACGTCTCGTCTGCGTGATTCCGGTCGGTCCGGTGCCGGCAGAACCGACAGCCAAGGAACAGATGATCCGGAAAACTCTGCGGGGAAAAGGACGTTCCCTCGAAAGCCGGTATGAGGTGTCCGGGACGGTTCCCGCTTGGTTTTACCGCGGGATGGACGCTGTCGGAAAGGCACCGAGCGCCCGGAACACGCAAAAGGCGGGTTTTTCCTGCCGGGACGGGCGTGTGACGGCCTCCATTCCGGACGATTACCGGTTTGACCTGGTGGATCTCGGGATCGCCAAGCTCCATTTCGAAATCGCGGCCGGCGGACAGTTCGAAATGGGAAATGGGAGCGTATTTTCACAAACTTAATTTTGGCAAGAAAATCTGGCCAGCACAGCGTTCGTTTGTGTCGGCCGGATTTTTTGCTATAATGAGAAAAATATTTACAAGTCAAAGGAAAGGCTTGATGAATCCCCACGGATTTTTTAAAGCGGAGGAGTCTCCCAGCCGGCATCGGCAAAGGAATCCGGACGTGTCCCGTCATCCGCCCCTTGTTGCAGGCGGATAAATATGGTATACTGTGCACAAGAAACAGGAAGCAGAAAGGGTGTCGCATATGGTGGAGCCTCGGAACATAGCGGACATGCAAGAGGCCGTTCGCAGCTTGAAAAAGGAACAGGATGTCTGTATATTGGCGCACAGTTATGAAGCGCGTGAAATTGCGGAAGTCGCCGATTTTACGGGGGATTCGTTCCAGTTGAGCGTCATGGCCAGCCGAGCCCCGCAGAAAACCCTGCTGCTCTGCGGGGTCCGGTTCATGGCGGAAACGGCGAAGCTGCTGTCGCCGGACAAAACCGTGCTTCTGGCGAATCCGGTGGCGGGCTGCCCGATGGCCGAACAGTTTTCCCCTGAGGATGTCCGGCGCTATAAAGAGGCCAATCCGGGGGTGCCGGTTGTGGCTTATGTCAACACCACGGCGGCACTGAAAACCGTCTGTGACGTCTGTGTCACATCCTCATCGGCGGTCCAGATCGTCCGCAGCCTGCCGCAGAAAAAGCTGCTGTTTATTCCGGACTGCCACCTTGGGCACTATGTGCAGACCATGGCCCCGGACAAAGACATCGAACTATTTTCGGGCGGCTGCCCGATTCACGGCGCCGTTTCGGCCGAAGAGGTCGCCCTGGCCAGGGCCGCCCATCCGAAGGCGCTGCTGCTGGTCCACCCGGAGTGTTCGCCCGCCGTGGTGGAGATGGCGGATTTCGTCGGTTCCACCTCCGCCATCATGGACTACGCGAAAAAAAGCGAGGAACGAGAATTCCTCATCGGGACGGAGATCAGCATCGCTGAGCATCTGCAATACGACTGTCCGGGCAAACGGTTTTATCCGCTGACCACCCGCCTGATTTGTCCGGACATGAAAGCCACCACCCTCGCGGACGTGTACGCGCTGCTGGCGGGGGAAACGGACCGCGCCGAGTGCGAAATCGTCCTTGACGCCGACACTCTCCGGCAGGCCCGCCGCTGTATCGATGAAATGATCCGGCTGGGGTAAGAAGTCTCTGCCGGATACAGGACGCAGGAGAGGGAGGAATCGCGATGGAAGACCCGTTTTCCCGTGCCCGGATGCTGCTGGGGGATACGGCGATGGACACACTGAAAAACGCTTCTGTGGCGGTTTTCGGCCTGGGCGGCGTCGGAGGTGCGGCGGCGGAGGCGCTCGGCCGCGCGGGAATCGGCCGTCTGGATCTTTTTGATCCGGACCGGGTCGCCCTGTCCAATCTGAACCGGCAGCTGGCCGCCCTGCACAGCACGGTCGGGCGGCTGAAGGCGGATGTGATGCGGGACCGGCTGCTAGATATTCATCCCGAGGCAGCTGTCACAGCCCGCCCACTTTTTTATGCGGCGGACAACGCCGATGAGGTGGATTTGTCGGGGTATGCGTATATCGTCGACGCGATCGACACCGTCACCTCCAAGCTGCTTCTCGCGGAGCGGGCCCGGGACGCGGGGGTGCCGCTCATCAGCTGTATGGGGACCGGCAACAAACTCGACCCGTCCCTTCTGCGGGTGGCCGACATCGCGGACACCCGGGTCTGCCCGCTCGCCCGCGTCATGCGCCGCGAGCTGAAAAAGCGGGGGATTCTCCATCTCAAGGTCGTGTATTCCGAGGAACCGCCGCTGACACCGCTTGTCCTAGAGAATCCGGAGGCCGGGTCCTCCCGTCGCCAGACGCCCGGCAGCGTGTCGTTCGTGCCGCCGGCGGCGGGCTTTTTGCTGGCATCCGCCGTGGTGCGGGATCTCGTGGGTATCCGCTAAAGAATCCGGACGATAGAAACGAAGGGGTTCACGGCCGCGTCCGGACGATTGGTATCTGGTTTACAGTCGGGAAACCGGAGGACGGCTGCTGCGCAGCACCACGCGCCTGACGGAGGAAGAGGCGGTTTTATCGATGCGCAGCTGTGGAACGGCCGCTGTTTCCTGGGGCCCCTTGCCGTACACACCGCCGGCGGGGCTGCCGCACAGGGAACGGAACATAAAAAGACCAACCGGGCGTCCCCATATGACGGAGACGCCCGGTTATTTATGGAGGATGGGCATTCAGCCGCAGCAGCCCCACACAACAAGAAAGTGGTCGATGTATTCGCTGCGGGTATATGGTATCGAAATGTAAGGTTCCGCCGGCCTTTATGCCGAATTGTGAAAAGGTTGACAAGCAGATTCGTGGCCGGTATACTGAACAGGAACACCGGAGGATCCGGGTTACGGGAAAGGGAGGTTCGCCCATGGGATTATCTGTTCAACAGGTGAGCAAGACGTTCGGGGAGCGGAAGGCCGTGGATGCCATCAGCTTTTCGATTGACGAGCCGGGTGTATTCGGGCTGATTGGCACGAACGGCGCCGGTAAGACCACGACCATCCGCATGATCCTCGGAGTTTTAAGCCGGGATGAGGGGGAGATCACCTGGAACGGCGGTCCCCTGAACCGGGACACCGTGCGATTCGGCTATATGCCGGAAGAGCGGGGGATCTATCCCAAGGTCAAGGTGCACGAGCAGCTCGTGTATTTCGGAGAGCTACGCGGCATGACCGCCCGGGCGGCGTCCGCTGCAGCCGACCGCTGGCTGGAACGCCTCGGCATCACCGAATATAAGAATTATCTCGCGGAGAAACTGTCCAAGGGCAATCAGCAGAAAGTGCAGTTGATCGCCACCATCCTCCACGACCCGGAGCTGATTTTTCTCGACGAACCCTTCAGCGGCCTGGATCCGATCAACACCGACGTATTCAAAAGCGTCATCGGCGAGCTGATCGCCGCGGGCAAATACATCGTCATGTCCA
>CABQAA010000181.1 GCA_902461995.1 uncultured Oscillospiraceae bacterium
CCCGCAAAAAAACAAGCCCCCGTCATGTTTCCATGATAAGGGCTTGTCCCGTTTGATGCATGAGAATCCCGCCGTCGAATCCCGGAATATAATCCGGAATCGGCGCGGAATTATTCGTCTTTTAGCAGCAGCTGCCGAATCGTTCCGGCTAAGAAGAAGGACCCCCCCACCAAAAAGGGGCCCTTCCCCGCCCGCTTTTGCGCTATGGCGAGCGCGGCGTCCGGAGCGTCGGCGGCTGCGGCCGGCACTCCCGCCTCCCGGAACACGGCGGCCAGCTCCTCCCCCGACAGAGCGCGGGGATTGTCCGGAGCGCAGCAGACCACCTGCGCGCACAGCGGGGCGAGCAGGGAGACGCAGGTTTTCACGTCCTTGTCCCGCAGCATGCCGCAGAGCAGGGTAAGCGGCGTGCGCTCCGCCTCCGGCATCCCTTCCAACGTCTTCACCAATGCCCGGACGCCGTGAGGATTGTGGGCGCCGTCCAGCATCCGCAGCGGGCGGCGGCACAGCACCTCCTGCCGGCAGGGCATCCGGACCTCCCGGAGCGCCGCAAGGGCCTCGTCACGCCGGAACGGAATCCCCTTCGTCTCGAGCAGCCGCATGACACAGAGCGCCGTCAGGGCGTTGTCCCGCTGAAAGGCGCCGGTCAGGGAGAGGGTCACAGGATCCCCCTCCCATTCAAACACAAGGCGCCCCGGCTCTTCTTCCAGAATAGGGGCCGCAGCGATCCCGGGGGTGTGGACGGTCAGGCCGCGTGCGGCCGCCTCCTCGAGCAGGACGCCCAGCGCATCCGCGGACTGCCCGGGGGCGGACACCACGGAGCAGTCCGGACGCAGG
Source organism: uncultured Oscillospiraceae bacterium (assembly GCA_902461995.1). Lineage (GTDB taxonomy): Bacteria > Bacillota > Clostridia > Oscillospirales > Acutalibacteraceae > UMGS1623. Next base: position 835 of record CABQAA010000181.1, read on the forward strand.
ATCCCGCATTTCACCCGGGCGATCTCTTCAACGGAATCTCCCAGCATGGCCGTGTGGTCGAGGCTGACCGGGGTGAGCACGCAGACCAGGGGATGATCGAAGACGTTTGTCGCGTCGTCCCGGCCGCCCAGCCCGCATTCGATCACGCACAGCCCTGTCTGTTCCCTGGCGAACCAGGTGATCGCCAGGGCGGTGAGCAGTTCAAATTCCGATAGTCCCCCGGCCTCCCCCATTTTGGGGGCCAGGGCTGCCAGTTCGGCTGTCAAAGCGGCAAAATCCCCCTCCGAAATCGCCTCGTCTCCGATCCGGATGGTGTCCCGCAATCCTGTGACAGCCGGAGAGGTGAACAGCCCGGTCCGGATCCCTCCGGCCGCTGCCATGGCCTGGATCATCCGGGCGGTGGAGCCTTTACCGTTCGTTCCCGCGATGTGGACCACCCGCAGCTTGTCTTGAGGCCGGCCCAGCAGGGCGAGCACCCGTTCCATCCGGGCGAGTCCCATCTTCATCCCGCCCGGCTTGAGTGAGTCGATATAAGTCAATGCTTCCGTATAGGTCATGGCGGCCATCCTCCGTTTTCCGATTGGATCTATTATATCATAAACACAGGATTCCGCCTATCCATATATAACGCTCCTTGGGTGGACTGGGGAGCGGGATCCAACCCGGCTTGCTTTTTACCGGATGGTCCCTCGGACGAAAAAGGAAAAGACTCCATGGGAACCTCAAAGGGCTTTTGGGCCCCGGAAGAAGCCAATGCCCCCCTAAAAAGGGATGGCCTAGATGACCTTGATATAAATCCACTAAACGAGCAAAAGAGGAGACGAGAAATTCCCGTCTCCTCTTTTGCTACCGTTTTACGATTCCGAGGTTTCTGCGGCGGATTCGGATGCATCCCCGCCCCCGAACCACTCGCCGATCTGATGGGTCAGCCCCTCCCACAACTCCACAATTTTGAACTTCACTTCGTATTTCTGGGGCCTTGTGACGATATCCACCTGTTCCTCGTCCAGCACATCCGTCAATTCCTTGTGTTCAGCGGCGGCCGGCACACAGATGGGCGGGAACACCACACACCACCAGTTTTTTCCGGTCCCCTCGCCGATGGTGATCCGCACCGCGTCGTACATCCCGGCCGGCAGAGTGCCCGCGTCATAGGTACGGGTGGTGAAATACATCCGGGTCAGCTCCGCGTTCACAGGATAGTCGTATCCCTCGTCATAGACACGCTGCTGCGCCGCCGCGAGAATGACCGGAAGCTGTTCCTTGGCCACTTCGAGCGCCTCGCCCGCATCCCCCGCCGTATCGAAAAGTCCGGCGGCCGTCTGGGTGACGGTATCCCGCACCTTGAGCTTGAGCGCCTGGTCCTCCTCGGTGTCCGAGTTGGCGAGCACGTGCAGCCGCACCACCTTCCGGCGGATTTCCTCGCAGTCCTTTGCAAATCCCCATGTAAAGCCGCACAGCGACAGAATCAACGTCAGCACCAGTCCCAGCGCCAGCGCTTTGCCCCATTTCCGCATGGTCATCCCGCCTTTCTCCAGTTCTCATCGGTTCGATACCCTGAGTATGGGCGGACAGGACTGGCTTATACAAGCTGTTAGTAAAAAATTTCCAATTTTAATTTGGACCTCACACCGGCCGGTGCGGTGAATATCAAATCTGCGGCGCTTTCCTCTTCCGTCCGTTGGAATATGGAAGCCGGGTTTTCGCTGGCGGAACCGACATCCCCGACAGATGGAGATCGACCTGGTTTTCATTGTTTTTCCGCTTGCTCCCCTGTATAATGAACGTACATAGACAGATTCGTCCTTAAGTACAGAAGGGGGGAGAAAACGGCCATGAATCCAGCCGTCCAAAACTTGAGTCGCATCGAATTTCTCATTACTCTCGCCTGCACAGGGCATTGCAAACACTGCTCCGAAGGGGACCATACGGCGAGCGGCGGGCATATAGACGGTCCTGCCGCCGCTCGGGCGGTCGATAGACTGTGTGACATATATCCTATACAGTCTTTGATGATCTTCGGCGGAGAACCTCTGTTATACGTGGAGGAGGTTTGCCTGATCCATGCCACGGCGCAGAAACGGCATATCCCCGACAGACAGTTGATCACGAACGGCTTTTTCAGTAAAGATGAGGAGTTCATCCGTGAAACGGCCGGGAAGCTGGCGCAAAGCGGCGTCAACGATATCCTCCTCTCGGTGGACGCGTTTCATCAGGAGACGATTCCGCTGAAACCGGTAAAGGCGTTCGCCAAAGCGATCCAGGCCGCAGGGATTCCGATTCGTACACATCCCGCGTGGCTGACCGGCCAAGACGCGGACAACCCCTACAACAAACGCACGCGTGAAATTTTAAAGGAATTTGCCTGCATGGGCATACCCGCTTCCAGCGGGAATATCGTTTACCCGGGCGGCAACGCTCTAAAATATCTGAAGGCCTATTTCGACCCGAGCGAACAGCCTGTCAGCCCCTATGCAGAAAATCCTGAAGACATCCGTTCCATCTGCGTATCCCCGAACGGCGATGTCCTCGGCGGCAACATCGTGCAAACCGATATGCTGGACATTCTGGAACATTACACGCCACAAGCATAAAAAAATCCCGGGCCCCTGACTAATCTATTTGCAGAAAAGACATGCGCATAGGGTGCTACAGACGGTTATTGCGGAACGATAAAAGTCTGTCCCATGGACAGATTTTATTTCAAACACCAATAGGGGGCGTTACCTGTCACGGCCAAACCGCTCATCACAAAAACGATTTTGTTCGGATATACTTGAGAGCCCCTTATGCCACAAAAGACGAAGGCGGCCGATACCTTGCCGCCATAAATGGAACAAAAGGGGGAAAATCGGATGAACAAGCCGTATTATCTGGCCTATGAATCCCGGTATCAAACGGTCTATGCCGCGGATGCGGAGCGCTGGGGGCATTCGCCGGACGACGAAACGCTTCGGACGACGCTGGAAAAATTCGTTGCGGACAACCGCCTTGCCGGCAAACGGATTCTGGAATTCGCCTGCGGCGAAGGCGCGTGCGGCGTCATCCTGTCCCGGCTGGGCTGCCGGTATGACGGGGTGGATATCGCCCCCTCGGCCGTCGAAAAAGCCACCGCCGCCTGCGCCGCTTTCCCGAACGCCCGCATCCGCTGTCTGGATATGGTCAAGGAGAACGCCGGGGACGGGTACGACGCGGCACTTGACTGCATGGGGCTTCACATGCTGGTGACCGACCGGGACCGTCAGGCGTACCTCGGCAACGCCTTTCGGGCGCTCAAGCCCGGCGCTCCCATGCTGTTTTTCCGTCAATCCTATCGAAAAAACGCCTACGACGGCACCGTCGAAACCTATAAACAATGGCAGGATATCACCGGGGAGGACTATGTAACCCCCGGAGTGCGCACCGTCAAAAACGGAGACCGGGACATCGACGTGCGTATCCCGCTTGTGCCGGCCAGGGCCAGGACAAAAGCGGGATACGAGCGGGAATTGCAGGCCGCGGGCTTTCAAATTCTGGATTTTATCGAGATGGATTGGAACACCGAAAATCCGTATTCCGCCAGCCTGTTTGTCCGAAAGCCCTGAAAATCCGGTAAAAAAGAGTCAAAAAAGGGGCACGAAACGTCTGTTTCGTGACCCTTTTGCAGGAATCTGACACTTTTTGCTGCTATTTGACCACCGGCCCATGGGGACAGGGACGGCATTCGTACACCTCGTCGTAATCTTTTCGCAGGGCGAGCACACAGCGGAAGGCGTCCTCCCGGTCGTCAAACAGGCCGTAAACGGCCGATCCGCTGCCGGTCATCCGGCACCCGAGGGTGCGGTGCTCCCGCATCACCTGTTCAATCGCCGCGGTATCCGGCAGGGCGAGTGCCTCCTCGAAGACGTTGCAGAGTCCATGCGCCGCGTCCGCCAGACGGCCGTCGCAGAGCGCGTCCACCATGGCGCCGGTATGGGGACGGCGGGTGATCACCGCCGTATCCAGCAGCCGGTATGCCTCTGCCGTGGAGACCCCGCCGGCCGGCTTGACCACCACGGCGGTGCAGTCGGGGAGACTTGGCAGCGGGGTGAGGATCGTCCCGGTTCCTTCCGCGAACGCGGCCGCGCCCATGACGCAGAAGGGCACATCCGCTCCCACGGTTTCGGCCATCGCGCACAGCTCTTCCGTGGTCAGCCGGGTGTCGAACAGCTGGTCGAGTGCGACGAGGGTGCCCGCCGCATCGGCGCTTCCCCCGGCC